>NZ_SOGZ01000022.1:0-111543 GCF_004403145.1 Cryobacterium sp. TMT1-62
CGCGCGCAGTGGCTCGCGGGGATCTACCGTCTGGCGCCGCTGCGGGCGGCCGCGCACCGGCTCGGCGCCGACGCCCACGGCGCCAGCATGCGCGGACTGCTGGCCCCGCTCGAGCTGCGGGGCGTCCGCGACCAGAACGGCGAGGGGAGCGACGTGGACACATGGCAGGATGTGGAGAGGAGTTCCGCACTGCTGACCAGCACCCCACCGTGGAGCAATCCGACCGCGGAGCAATCCGACCGCGGAGCAATCCGATGAGGAGTGATACCCAATGAGCGCCTCGACCCCGCTTCCCCCTGAGGCTCTCGACGAGTGGCTGGTGGCCCTCGCCGCCGCACTCGGCCTGGATCCGGCCGACATCCCCGTGGGCACGCTGCTCGACGTGGCCCGCGACGTGGCCCACAACGTGGCCCGGCCCGCCGCCCCGCTGAGCACGTTCCTGGTCGGTCTGGCCGCCGCCCGGAACGGCGGCACACCCACCGCCATCGAGGCCGCCAGTGCGCTGGCCACCCGGCTCGCCCTCACCTGGCCGCCGGACCAGCCGGAGGTGACACGCTGATGGCGACCATCCGTTTCTTCGCCGCGGCAGCCGAATCCGCCGCCGCCGACGCGGCCGCGATCGATGCCGCCACCATCGGCGACTTGCGCGCCCAGCTCACCAGCCTCTACGGCGACGAGTTCGAGCGCATCCTCGGCCGGTGCTCCCTGCTCGTGAACGGCACGCGGGCGACGGATGACACGGTGCCGCTCTCCGGGAGCGACACCGTCGACGTGCTGCCGCCCTTCGCCGGCGGCTGACGCCCGCCGATTTCGGTTCTGTACGACCGAATCATTTTTCACGGCGTTCACGCGTTGTCGCATTTCCGCTGTACCGCGAGGGTGGAAGCTACGCGGGCCTGGTGCCCGGCAGCAACCAGCCGAGGAAGTCCATGTCAGTCGCAACGTCCCCGCAGTTCGCCTCGAAACTCAAACCGGATCTGTCCAACTGGGACCCGGAGAATGACGAGACCTGGGATCCGGGGCTCGCCTGGCGCACCCTGTGGATCACCACCTTCAGCCTGACTCTGAGCTTCGCGGCCTGGTACCTCGTCAGCGCGATCGCCCCGCGTCTGAACGACATCGGCTACTCCCTCGCACCCAGCCAGCTGTACTGGCTCGTCGCCCTCCCCGGGCTCGCCGGCGGCCTGCTGCGCCTGGTCTTCATGTTCCTGCCGCCGATGATGGGCACCCGCAACCTCGTCGCCATGTCGTCGGCCCTGCTCATGATCCCGATGCTCGGCTGGACCCTCGCCGCCCGGGACACGTCGACGCCGTACTGGGTGCTGCTCTCCCTGGCGTTCGCGGCCGGCATCGGCGGCGGAACCTTCTCCGGTTTCATGGCATCGACCAGCTACTTCTTCCCCAAACGCCTCGCCGGTACGGCTCTGGGCCTGCAGGCAGGCCTCGGCAACTTCGGCATCGGCCTGATGCAGCTGATCCTGCCCTGGGTCGTCGGATTCGGTCTGCTCGGCACCGCCGCCCTCACCCCCCAGAGCAGTGCCGACGGTGACCTCGTCTGGCTGCACAACGGTGGGCTGGTGCTCATCCCCTGGGCTCTGCTTGCCATCGTCCTGGCGGTGATGTACCTGCGCCGGGTGCCGATCACGGCGAACTTCCGCCAGCAGATGGACATCTTCCAGGTCAAGCACACCTGGATCATGACCGCCATCTACCTGATGAGCTTCGGCGCCTACAGTGGCCTCGCCGCCCAGATGGGCCTGATCATCCTCAACGTCTACGGCGACTTCCCGGATGCCCCGAACCCGCTGGCCTTCGCATTCATCGGCCCCGTCCTCGGCGCCCTGGTGCGGGGGGCGAGCGGCCCGTTCTGCGACAGGTGGGGCGGCGCGATCTTCACGTTCATCGGTGGCCTCGGCATGGTGGCGGGAACTGCCCTCACCGCCTTCTTCCTCACGCCGACCAGCGTGGACGAGTTCTGGGGCTTCCTCACCGGCATGTTGATCATCTTCTTCTTCGCCGGGCTGGCCAACGCCGGCACGTTCAAGCAGATGCCGATGATCTTCCCGAAGCGTCAGGCCGGCGGAGCCATCGCCTGGACCTCCGCCATCGCGGCCTTCGGACCGTTCGTCGTGGGCATCTCGCTCACCATGATCAGCCCGACCGCGTTCTTCGCCGGCTGCGCCGTGTTCTGCGTGTTCTGCACCTGGCTCGCCTGGTTCTACTACGCCCGAAAGGGTGCTCCCTTCCCCAGCTGATCGATCTGCCGGAGCGGAGTACGATCCCCGCATGGAACAGCTGCACTTCACGATTCGGATCGACGCTCCGGTACACGCCGTCTGGAGCACGATGCTGGACGCGTCGACCTACCGGGACTGGACCCGGGCGTTCCATGAGGGTTCCCACTACGTCGGAAGCTGGGCGGAGGGCAGCACGATCCGCTTCCTTGCCCCCGGCGAGGATGCTTCCCACAGCGGGCTGGTGGCCACGGTCGTCGAAAACCGGCTGGACGAGTTCATCTCCCTGGAAATCCACGGTGCTGTCTCCCGGGGCATCGACGACACCACGAGCGCTCACGCGCGGCGGTTCGCGGGCGCGCACGAGGACTACTCCTTCAGCGAGTCCGACGGGGTGACCACACTCGTGGTGGCCGTCGACACCGACGAGGAATTCACGGCCATGTTCGCTGCGGATTGGCCCCGCGCCCTGGCGCGGCTCGCGGAGCTCGCCGAGGAACGGGCCGCCACCGCCGACTAGCTGCCCGAATCCTGCCAGCCGTGGGCGATGAAGGGGTCGGACTGGGAGTTCCGCGCCCCGAACGGAGCGGAGCGGGTGGTCGACGCCCGATCCGCACCAGCGCTGCTGCCCATCCGGCTGGGGCTGTGGCCAACTCAGGAGATCCGTCCGGCCGGGCCGAACATCCACACTGGTTCCGCACTGATCCGTGGCGGCCGGTGCATGCCGGCAACGGATGTCCTGAGTTGGCCACACACACACACACACACACACACACACACACACNCACACACACACACACACACACACGCTCGCGCGACCGGGCCTAACCCGCGGAAGAGTCAGGGGAGCCAGAATCTCCGCCGAGTGGACCCGCGAGGTTGCCGCCGGCGTGGGCGCCGACAGCTCCGTGACCGACTGAGTTCAGGCCGGCTCAGTCGTCGTCTTCGCCCCCGGCGGGCGCCGGTGCTCCCCCGGCCTCGGACCAGACGGCCGCCGCCCCGCTGTGACCGATGCGCACGGCCTGCACGATGGTTCCCATGGCGGCGCCCAGCGCGGCCACGGCCAGCACGATGGCCACCCACTTCGGGGTGCGGGCGACGGATGTCCGGCCGCCGACCTCCCGGTAGTTCCACCAGAGCAGAACGGCAGCGACCACGACCAGGGCGGCAACCCAGGGCAGCAGCCCGTCGGCCAGCTCGGAATGGGTCTCGACCAGCGCGGTCTCGGTGACCCGCTCTCTCAGCGCCTCCCCGGATTCGCGCGCCAGCGGCACGAGAACGAGTGCGGCCAATGCGAGGATCAGCGGCAGGAACTTCGCCCACCGGCGAAACCGGGGCCAGAGGGCCGCGACGACGACGACGAGGGCGCCGTGGGAACGACGACCGCGGTCGCGTGCACCACGAGGGGGTGCACAGGCAAACCGAAGATGGTGTCGAGCAGCGCATCGAACATGTGTCTCCTTCTGGGGCATCCTCAGGCACGAAATTGGACCCACACCGGCAATGCTAGGCACCGGAGCGGAACCCCGCCATACAGCGCAGGCTTCGCTTACCAGCCCGAGTGCGGCGGGATCAAGACGCCCTCGATCGCCTGCAGGCGGCCTGGCGTGCGCGCGGGCTAGCCCTTCGGGCAGCCCAGGTGCCGGCGGCCTGCATCATCCGTTACCCCTGCGCGACCCGCTCCCCCGGCTGCATATGGCGGCTGCGGGTCGCGCACCGGCGTCGACGTCCCTGGGATCTTCGGCTAGCGGCGGCCGCCCACCTTTTCGCGGGTGTCCCTCGGTAGTTCGCTCTTCTCCCAGCCACGGCGGGCCTTCTGGGAGCCCGCACCGCGGTGGCCGTCCCGCGAGCGGTAGACGATGTAGGGACGCACGAAGTAGCCGAGCGGCGCCGAGAATACATGTACCAGTCGGGTGAAGGGCCACAGCAGGAAGAGCATCGTGGCGGAGAGCACGTGCAGTTGGAAGAAGAACGGCACGTCGCTCATCAGCGCCGGGTCCGGCTGAAAGGCGTACAGGCTGCGGATCCACGGCGAGATCGACCCACGGTAGTCGTAGCCGGCGCCGAGCACCTGGTAGAGCACGGTCGCCGTCGTGCCGAAGGCGATGGTGCCGGCGAGGAACAGGTACATGACCTTGTCCATCACGGTCGTGACCAGCTTGACCCGGGCGACCAGGCGGCGACGGATCAGCAGGATGGCGAGGCCGGCGATGGTCAGCACCGCGGCGACGCTGCCCAGCCAGGTGGCCCCGAGGTGGTAGATGTGCTCGGTGACGCCGAAGAACTCGAGCCACGGTTTGGGGATGAAGAGTCCGACAATGTGACCGCCGAAGACCATCAGGATGCCGTAGTGGAACATGGGCGAGCCCCAGCGGAGCCACTTGTTCTCGTAGGTCTGGCTCGACCGTGAGGTCCAGCCGAACTGGTCGAACCGGTAGCGCAGAAGGTGGCCGACGATGAAGACCCCGGCGGCGGCATAGGGGAACGCCACCCAAAGCAGAATGTCGAGCGGATTCATACCCGTACTTCCTCGCTGTTCGCGCCGGACGGCGAGAACGGTTTGAGATTGCCCAGGAAGGTCATGCCGACCGTCTCGGTCGGCGGACCCTCGTTCACCAGGTTGAGGTAACGCTGACGCGTCTCCTCGTCGATCTTCGGGAGAGACAGGGAGACCGCCTCCACAATGTGCGCGTAGGGGCTCGGCACGGCCTCGAGTGCCATGCGGAGCACCTCAATCCCGTCGCGGTGCGCGGCGAGCAGTTCTTGGGCGATCGGCGAGTCGCTCCGCGCGGAGAATTCGAGCACCATCGGCAGGTAGTCGGGCAGTTCGTCGGCGGCGACCTCCCAGCCCGCGGCACGGTAGGCCTCGACGAAGCGCACGAGCGCCATGCCGCGGCGACGGGTGTCCCCCGCCGCAAAGTAGCTCAGGTACGGGCAGCACTTGCGCTTGAGGTCGAAAGTGGCCGTGAAGTGGATCTCCAACTCCTGCTGCGTCATCGCATCCGCTTTCGTCAGGAACGCCTCGAAGGCGTGGCGGAGCGGATCCGGCAGCAACGCCACCGACGCGGCGACAGCACCGAAACGGGCCCGTCGCTCCTGGCTGGGGTAATCCAGCAGAATTGATGCCGCCATGTGCGCCATCCGGCCGTCCTCCACGGACAGAGGCAGCGCCGTGACCTTGCGGGTCGGGAGCTTCGGCAGCCTCATGCGGGACTCCCGGAGGCCTTCGGCGGGAACATGCCCTCCGGCACGCCGCCGCCGGTCCAGTTGAGCAGGTTGACCCGGCCGGGCGTGGTGGGCTTCGTGCGTTCGGAGCCCTTGCCGACCATCTCGTTGTAGTTGTCGACGGTCGCGTTCAGCGGCATCCCGGGGGTCTTGCCATAGGGGCCGGCCGCCGTGGCGACGCTGGGGCCACCCATACCGGGGCCGCCGTCGGTGTCGAGCGAGCAGGCGAGTTCCTCAAGCTCACGCGCCGTCTCGACGTGCGCCTTGGGGATGACGTAGCGATCCTCGTATTTGGCGATGGCCAGCAGGCGGTACATGGCCTCGATCTCGGGACCGGTCATGCCGACCGCTTCCGGGATCGACTCGTCGCGGTCGCGGCCCAGGTTGATGTCGCGCATGTACGACCTCATGGCGGCGAGCTTCCGCAGCGAGGACTCGACGGGAACGACGTCTCCGGCCGAGAACAGCCCGGCGAGGTATTCCACCGGGATGCGGAGCTTGTCGATGGCGGCGAACAGGGTGCGGGCATCCTCACCGTCGTTGTTGGTGGTCGAGATGACGTCGACCACCGGGGACAGCGGAGGGATGTACCAGACCATCGGCATGGTGCGGTACTCCGGATGCAGCGGCAGAGCCACCTTGTACTCGGAGATGAGCTTGTAGATCGGGCTGTTCTGGGCCGCGAGGATCCAGTCGTCCTCCATGCCTTCGGCCTTCGCCGCGGCGATGACCTCAGGGTCGAACGGGTCGAGGAAGCAGGCGCGCTGGGCATCCAGCAGGTCGTGCTCGTTCTCGACCGAGGCCTGCGCGAGGACCGCGTCGGCGTCGTAGAGCATCAGGCCGAGGTAACGCAGCCGGCCGACGCAGGTCTCCGAGCAGATCGTGGGCTTGCCCTGCTCGATCAACGGGTAGCAGAGCGTGCACTTCTCGGCCTTACCCGTCTTGTGGTTGAAGTAGACCTTCTTGTACGGGCAGGCGGAGACGCACATGCGCCAGCCGCGGCATCCGTCTTCGTCGACGAGGACGATACCGTCCTCCTCGCGCTTGTACATGGCGCCCGAGGGGCAGGCCGCGACGCAGGCGGGGTTCAGGCAGTGCTCGCAGATGCGCGGCAGGTAGAACATGAAGGTGTTCTCGAACTCCATCTTCACGTGCTCGCTCATGGTGGCGAGGATGGGGTCGTCTGCCGCGGTCTCCTGCGAGCCGCCGAGGTCGTCGTCCCAGTTGCCGGACCACTTGATGTCCATGTTCTGGCCGGTGAGCAGCGACTTGGGCCGGGCGACGGGGCTTTCCGTGCTCAGCGGAGCCTTGGTCAGCATGTCGTAGTCGTAGGTCCACGGCTCGTAGTAGTCGTCGATCACCGGGAGGTCGGGGTTGTTGAAGATGGTGGCGAGGCGCTTGATGCGGCCACCGGAGCGCAGTTTCAGGCGTCCGCGCTTGTTGCGCTGCCAGCCGCCCTTCCACTTGTCCTGGTCTTCGTAGCGGCGCGGGTAGCCGACGCCGGGCTTGGTCTCCACGTTGTTGAACCAGACGTATTCGACGCCGGTGCGGTTGGTCCACACCTGCTTACAGGTGACCGAACAGGTGTGGCACCCGATGCACTTGTCGAGATTCATGATCATCGACATCTGAGCCATTACGCGCATTTAGTACTCAACCTCCTGGCTGCGTCGACGGATCACGGTGACCTCATCGCGTTGGTTCCCGGTCGGGCCGAGGTAATTGAAAGCGAAGGACAGCTGGGCGTAGCCACCGATCAGGTGACTCGGTTTCAGCAGGATCCGGGTGAGCGAGTTGTTCGTGCCACCGCGCATGCCGCTCGTCTCGGCGATCGGCACGTTGATGGTGCGGTCCTTCGCGTGGTACATGTACACGGTGCCCTCGGGCATCCGGTGCGAGACGACCGCACGGGCCACGACGACGCCGTTGCGGTTGTAGGACTCGATCCACTCGTTGTCGCGCACGCCGATCTTGTCGGCGTCCTGCGGTGACATCCAGATGGTGGGCCCGCCGCGGGACAGCGACAGCATCATCAGGTTGTCCTGGTACTCGGAGTGGATCGACCACTTGGAGTGCGGGGTGAGGTAGCGCACGGCCACCTCGGCCCGGCCCTTCGAGCCGGTCGCGCCGGTGGACGAGGTCGACCCGACGATGGAATCATCGAACAGGCGGTGCATGTCCAGCGGCGGCCGGAAGATCGGCATGGTCTCCCCCAGCTCGATCATCCAGTCGTGGTCGAGGTAGAAGTGTTGCCTCCCGGTGAGGGTGTGCCAGGGCTTGAGGTGCTCCACGTTGATCGTGAACGCGCTGTAGCGTCGGCCGCCGTGCTCGCTGCCGGACCATTCCGGGGAGGTGAGTACCGGGACCGGGGCACCCTGCACATCCGGGTAGGAGAAGCGACGGCCCTCGTTGTCGCTGGCCAGGTGCGCCAACTTCTGGCCGGTGCGCTCCTCCATCCTGCGGAAGCCTTGCGTACCGAGCCGTCCGTTGGTGGTGCCGGAGAGCGCGAGCACCATTTCGCAGGCCTGGATGGCGGTCTTCAGCTGCGGCCGTCCGGCGGCGGGGCCGCTCTCGACGAGCCCGTTCTTCTTCGCCAGGTAGGCCACCTCGACGTCGGGGTTGAACTTGACGCCCTTGGTCATCATGCCGAGCTTCTCGGTCAGCGGGCCGAGGGCACCGAGCCGCGCGGCGAAGGCCGGGTAGTCGCGTTCGACCACGACCAGTTTGGGCATGGTCACGCCGGGCACCAGCACCTGGTCGTATTCGACGATGCCGTGCGGGGCGCTCATCGCATCCGGGGTGTCGTGCAGCAGCGGAACGGCGACCAGGTCCTTCCGCACCCCGAGGTGTTCCACGGACATCTCGGAGATCTTCTCCGCGAGGATGTGGAAGATGTCGAAGTCGGTCTTCGCCTGCCACGGCGGGGCGATCGCCGGGTTGAACGAGTGGATGAAGGGGTGCATGTCGGTGGTCGACAGGTCATTCTTCTCGTACCAGGTGGCCGGCGGCAGCACCACGTCGCTGAAGATGGTGGTGCTCGTCATGCGGAAGTCGCTGGTGACCATCAGGTCAAGCTTGCCCTCGGGGGCGGTCTCGTGCCACTTCATGGTCTTCGGGCGCTTCTCGGGCGGCGATTCGGGGGCGCGAACGGCGTTCTTGGTGCCCAGCAGGTGCTTCAGGAAGTACTCGTTGCCCTTGCCCGACGAGCCGATCACGTTGGCCCGCCAGACGTCGAGGATGCGCGGGAAGTTCTCCGGCGCATCCGGGTCCTCGATGGCGTACTCGAGGGTGCCGTCGCCGAGGGACTCGACCACGTACTGGGCCGGGTCGACGCCCGCCCGGACCGCGTCGTCGACGAGGTCGAGCGAGTTGCGGTTGAAGGTGGGGTAGCCGGGCATCCAGCCGCGCTTGGTCGACTCGACCAGGCAGTCCGCGGTGGTGCGGCCGGCGAAGGTGCCTGCGCCGAGCGGGCTGGACAGGGTGTCGGCGGCGAGGCCGTCGTAGCGCCACTGGTCGGTGGCGAGGTAGAAGAAGCCCGTGCCGATCATCTGGCGGGGCGGGCGCACCCAGTCCAGGCCGAACGCGTACTGGCCGTAGCCGGTGAGCGGGCGCACCTTCTCCTGGCCGACGTAGTGAGCCCAGCCGCCACCGTTGACGCCCTGGCAGCCGGTCATGGTGGTCAGTGCCAGGAAGGCCCGGTAGATGGTGTCGGAATGGAACCAGTGGTTGGTTCCGGCACCCATCAGGATCATCGAGCGTCCATTGGAGTCTTCGGCGTTCTGCGCGAACTCGCGACCGATGCGTTCGGCGGCCTGCATCGGCACCGAGGTGATGCCCTCCTGCCAGGCAGGGGTACCGGGTGAGGTGGCGTCGTCGTAGCCGGTCGGCCAGACACCGGGCAGGCCTGGCCGGCCGACGCCGTACTGCGCGAGCAGTAGGTCGAACACGGTGGTGACCAGCTGGCCGGCCACCATCCGCACGGGGACGCCGCGACGGATGATGCCCGCACCGCCCGCGTGCTGCTCTCCGATCTCGTCGGTCTCCGGAGCAACGTCGAACCGGGGCATGTCGATGGCGACGGACGCCTGGTCGTAGTCGGGCGCGTCGGCGATGGACAGGAGCGGGTCGACACCCTCGAGGTCGAGGTTCCACTTGCCGACGTCGGTCTCGGAGAAACGGTGCCCGATCGAACCGTTGGGCACGACGACCTCGCCGTCGTGGCCCAGAAGCACCGGCTTGAACGCGGCGCTGGCGACCGTCGGGGCCAGGCCGGGCAGGGCATCCGCGGTCACGAACTTGCCGGGCACGTACGCGTCGCCGCGCCTGGTGAGGCTGATCAGGTAGGCGGAGTCGCTGTAACGCTTCATGTAGTCGACGAAGCGGGGCGTGCGGCGGTCGACCAGGAATTCCTTGAGCACGACGTGGCCCATGGCCAGCGCGAGCGCGCCGTCGGTGCCGGGGTGCACGGCCAGCCACTCGTCGGCGAACTTGGAGTTGTCGGCGTAGTCGGGCGAGACGGTGATGACCTTCTGGCCCTTGTAGCGGGCCTCGACCATGAAGTGCGCGTCGGGCGTGCGGGTGACCGGCACATTGGAGCCCCACATGATCAGGTAGGAGGAGTTCCACCAGTCTGCCGATTCCGGCACGTCGGTCTGGTCGCCGAACACCTGCGGGGACGCCACGGGCAGGTCGGCGTACCAGTCGTAGAACGAGAGCATGGTGCCACCGAGCATGGAGATGAACCGGTTGCCCACCCCCTGCGAGACGATCGACATGGCGGGGATCGGCGAGAAGCCGGCGATGCGGTCGGGGCCGTACTTCTTGATGGTGTGCACGTGGGCGGCGGCGACGATCTCGGACGCCTCGTCCCAGCTGGTGCGCACCAGGCCGCCCTTGCCGCGGGCGCTCTTGTAGGCGCGGGCGCTCTCGGGGTCGCCGGTGACCTCGGCCCAGGCGAGCACCGGGTCGCCGGTGCGGGCCTTCGCCGCACGGAACAGGTCGAGCAGCACGCCGCGCACGTAGGGGTACTTGACCCGGGTCGGCGAGTAGGTGTACCAGCTGAAGGCGGCGCCGCGGGGGCAGCCGCGGGGCTCGTATTCGGGCGAGTCGGGGCCGACGGAGGGATAGTCGGTCTGCTGGGTCTCCCAGGTGATGATGCCGTCCTTGACGTACACCTTCCAGGAGCAGGAGCCGGTGCAGTTCACACCGTGGGTGGACCGCACCTCTTTGTCGTGGGTCCAGCGGTCGCGGTAGAACGAGTCGGCGTCGCGGCCGCCCGTAAGGAACACGGAACGCAGGTCGGGTGAGGCCTTGCCTCGACGCAGGAACCGCCCGAGCTTCAGGATCGTGTCGTCGATGGGGCCGTCGATGCCGGGCTTGGCCGGCCGGGTCTTAGCCGGCTTCGAGAAAGCCGAATTCTTGAGTGTTTTCACAACGTACCCCTTGCACTGCCCGGGGTCACCATGGTCGGCAACCACCCTCGGACTCCAGTCTCAGGGGTGGCGAAATTCGCTACAAGCCGGAAACGCCGTGATAAATGATTGCCGGCTTGAGCCGTTCCGGGGCGGTGGGTGCGGCGCCTGTTTCGACACCTGGGTCGGCGTCGGAACGGTGCAGGTCGAGGGTGCAGGTGTTCAGTTCGACCAGCGGGTGCAGCGCGTCGGCGCTCAGGGGTCCCTCGGTCCTTTCGAGCAGGGTTTTCAGCAGCCCGAAGTGCACCCGGCAGACCTCGGGGTGCGCCTTGACCATCTCGCTGTACGGGCATTCGTGCAGGTGCACTCGGTTGCCGTCGGCACCGTCGATCTCGAGCCGCGCGTCGAAGCCGGACTCGTCGAGGTGGTCGTCGAGGGCGTCCAGCTGCCGCTGCAGCGGCGAGTGGATGACGGCCTCGACCCGCAGCATCCGTCGCACCTGGTCACCGTGGCGATCGGCGGCTTCGGCCTTCGCGGCCCGGATGGAGCCGTCGACGTGGTTCGGGCCGGCGGCGGCGCTGTACAACATCCGAGGCCGGCCCTTGGAGTCTTTATTTTCCGGGTGACAGGTGACGAAACCGTCCCCGATCAGGCGCTGCAGGTGCTCCCGGGCCGTGTTGTGGTGCAGACCGGTGGCCTCGGCCAGGTCGCCCACCGTCATCGTTCCGCGCTGCTGCAGGAAGTACAGAAGCTGAATCCTGCTGAAGGACGCGAGCGTGCGGTAGCTCGACGAGGGGGAGGACGGCGTCACCTCCTAATCATCTCCTTATTTTCTGAATTCTCTGACTTTTTCGGGGACTGGACATGCAATTCGGACGAAATCCGACGCCGTACTCTGCGTTCCGCGCGCTGCCCGGACCGGCGCAGCAGGCGCATCGCATTCACAATCACGATCAGTACGGATGCCTCATGCACGAGCATGCCGCCGAACATCGTCACGCCGCCGAACAGCACACCGGCCAGCAACAGCACCACCGTGACCAGCGCGAGGGCCACGTTCTGGTGCATGACGCGCACCGTGCGGCGGGCCAGGTCGATGGCGGCGGGGAGCATCAGCAGGTTGTCACCCATCAGCGCGATGTCGGCGGTCTCGACCGCGACGGCCGAACCGGCCGCCGCCATCGCGATGCCGATGTCCGCCGTGGCGAGGGCCGGGGCGTCGTTGACGCCGTCTCCCACCATCGCCACGACGTGGCCGTCCCGCCGGAGCCCGGTGACGACGTCGAGCTTGTCCTCCGGCAGCAGCGACGACCGGATCTCGTCGATGCCGACGTGGGCACCCACGGCCTGCGCCACGAGCGGCCCGTCGCCGGTGAGCATGACGACCCGAACAATCCCCGCCGCGTGCAGCGCGTCCACCATGTCGGCGGCGTCGGGACGCACCTCGTCGGCCACGGCGAGGACACCGGCGACGACGCCGTCGAGCACGACGATCAGCGGCGTGCGCCCGTGGGCGGCGAGTTTCTCGGCCAGCGTCGTGGCGGCATCCGTGCCCGCGATCCGGTGGGCGCGGAGCAGGGCCGGATTGCCGATCAGCACGGTGCGGCCGGCCACCGCGGCGACGATGCCCTGCCCGGGCACCGACGTGATGTGTTCCGGCAGGCCGGTCACCTGGGCGCCCTGCGCGGCTTCGCGTGCGGCCTCCCGCGCGGCGGCCTGCACGATCGCTCCGGCCAGCGGATGCTCGGAGCCGGCCTCCGCCCGTGAAGCCCAGTCGAGCACCTCGGCACGGGTCAGGGCGGGGTTCAGCACCACGACATCCGTCAGGACCGGACGGCCCCGGGTGAGGGTGCCCGTCTTGTCGACCGCGACGACCGTGATCTTCGCGGCGGTCTCGAGGAACTCGCCGCCCTTGATCAGGATTCCGAGCTGCGCGGCGCGGCCGATCCCGGCGACGATCGCGACCGGGATGGAGATGACCAGGGCGCCGGGACACCCGATCACGAGCAGGGTCAGCGCCAGGAATACGTCGCCGGTCACCACGCCGACGATGATCGCGAGCACCAGGATGCCGGGGGTGTACCAGGCCGAGAACCGGTCCATGAAGACCTGGGTCGGGGCCGTGGCCTCCTGCGCCTCCTCGACCCGGTGCACGATGTGGGCCAGGGTGGTAGCCGCGCCGACCTCGGTGGCCAGCACCTGCAAGAAGCCGCCGGTCGAGACCGTGCCGGCGAAGACGCGGTCGCCGGCGCGCTTCTCGGCCGGGGAGGACTCGCCCGTGATGGAGGCCTCGTCGATCGTGCCCGTGCCCTGCTGCACGGTGCCGTCGACGGGCACTCGCGCGCCGTTCTTGACCAGGACGGTCTCCCCGGTCCGCACGGACCCGGCCAGGACCTCGAGCTGCTCGCCGTTCCGCAGCACGAGGGCGACGTCCGGGGCCAGGGCCACGAGCGCGGTCAGGGCGGAGCGGGTGCGGTTGAGGGTGGCCGATTCGAGGGCATGCCCGATCGCGAACAGGAAGGTCACGGCGGCGGCCTCCCAGTATTCGCCGAGCACGATGGCGCCGACGGAGGCGACCGTGACAAGCAGGTCGATGCCCACGACCCGGGCGAGCAGCGCTCGCCCGGCGGTCCGCATGATCGGGAACCCGGCCACGACCGCGGCCGCCACCATCGCCGCGTCGGAGACAAGCGGCGGCACCGGCAGGAGGCCGAGCAGCCAGGCGGCGCCGATCAACGCGCCGGAAATGAGGGGAATCAGGTGGCGGCGCACGATGGTCATGTCACCCCCCTGTCCGCCGGTCAGAACGCGGCCAGGCGGGCGGTGTAGCCGGCCTTGCCGACGGCGGCGATGAGGGCATCCGTGCTGACGACGGCCGGGTCGTGGTCGATCTCGATCCGGGCGGTGGCGAAGAACACGGTCACGGCGCTGACTCCGGCGAGGCGGCCGATCTGCTTCTCGATCTTGGCGACACAGGACGGGCAGGAAAAGCCGTCGGCCCGCAGGATGGTGTGGACGGTGGCCGGGGTGGATGTCGGGGTGGATGTCGGAGTGGATGTCGGAGTGGATGTTGTGGTGGGGATGATTGTGGTCATGACTGCGACGTTACGAACCCGAGGCGGCGGCAACCATGACGGCCGTCACTTTGCCGCAACCAGACCGGAACGGTCGAGCACGGCGGTCCACCGTCGTCCGGAATCGATCAGCCCGTCCCGGCGCAGGCCGCTCATGGCGCGGGACACCGACTCGGCGCTCGTGCCGGTCATGGCGGCCAGGTCGGCGCGGGTCAGAGGCAGCTGGATCAGGGTGGTACCGGCGCCGTCCCCCGGCACGCCGAAGGTGTCGGCGAGGCGCAGCAGGGTCGCTGCCACCCGCGTTGTGACGGTAACGGAGGCCTGCTCGGCCTCCCTCGACCGCGCCCGATGAAGGCGGTCGACGACGACATCCAGCACGCGCAGCGCCACCGGCGGATGCGCGAGCAACATCTGCCGGAAGGCGCCGGATTCGAGGCGCAGGGCGCAGGTGGTCACGAGGGCAACGGCCGTCTCGGGGTACCGACCCGCGTCCAGCGCGGTCAGGCTTCCCAGCACCGCTCCCGGGCCGAGGAAGTCGAGGCTCGTGAACTGCCCGGTCGAGGTCGATCGGAACACCTTCGCCTGGCCGGCCGCGAGTACAAACACGTGCTCGGACGGCTCGCCGGCGGTGAACAGCGTGTCTCCGGGACCCCAGGCGAGCGACAGCATCCGTTCGGCCAGGTCGGCGAGCTCGCCGGCCGACAGGTCCTGGAAGATCGGGATCTGGCCGAGAATGCTGTTCCGCATGGCGGAGGAGCACGGATGCGGCCGCGCACAGGTGCTGCGCAGCGGTGTGCGCCGGGCCACGCTCACGGCTTCGTCTCCGGGATCTCGAGGTGGGCGAGGCAGACGCCCGGGCGGGCGAACGGCTCGAGGGTGACGCCGACTCCGGGTGTGTGCAGGCGCTCGAGGGCGCCCTCCATCAGGCCGCGGTGCACCGCGCACACGACGTCGCTGTGCTCCTTGGCCACATCGAGGAACGGGCAGCGGTGCAGCTCGATCACGACGTCGACCGGAGCGGCGGCGCCGCCGAAAGCGACGTCATCGGCAGCACCGGCATCCCCGAGGCGCGGCTCGAAGCCGACCTCGTCAAGGATCTGAACGATACGCCCGACCGATGCTCCGTGGGCCGCCCCCGACTGCGCGTCGGAGAGTCCGGTATCCGTCTCGGCCATCTCCCTGCCCCAGCGCCGCCCGGCCTCCGCGGCCGCGGCCGCGCCTGCCCCCGAGGAAACATCCCTGCCCAGGCCGCCGGCCAGGAGACCGGCAAGAAGCCGGTAGGACTCGGCGGGGACCTCGGCGGCGGGTGACGTGGCGCGAAAGAAAAGCCGGGGCCGCCCGGGACGCACGCGCGCCTCGACGGTCTCGGCAACCAGGCCCACCTCGACCAGCCGGTCGAGGTGGGACCGAACCGTGTTCGCGTGCAGCCCCACCGCTTGGGCGATGGCCGGCACATCCATCGCCGCGTCGGCATCGCGCAGGAGTTCGAGAATGGCGACCCGACTGATGCCGGAGAGCACGCGGTGGGTGCGGGCGTCAAGGGGTTCGATAGGCACCAGACTAGTTTTCCCTATATCTATGGTAAAAACAACTGAGGGCCGAAATTCGGCGCTGAGCTAGGACTTGCCCCATGACCGACACGCACGTGCGCCCCATCCGGGTGCTGCACCACGACACCGCCGAACGGCCCTTCATCGTCATCTGGGAGGTGACGCGCGCCTGTCAACTGGTCTGCACCCACTGCCGGGCCGACGCCATCCGCACTCGCAATCCGTTCGAGCTGAGCACGGACCAGGGTCGCAAATTGTTGGACGACCTCGCCGCCTTCGGCACACCGCGCCCGCTGGTCGTGCTCACCGGCGGGGACCCGTTCGAGCGCCCCGACCTGCCGGAGCTCGTCGCCCACGGTACCAGCCTCGGCCTGAGCATGGCCCTCTCCCCCTCGGTCACCCCGCGCCTCACCCGTGAGGTCCTGGTCGAGCTCCACGACGCCGGGGCCAAGGCGGTCTCGCTCTCGCTGGACGGCGCCTCAGCGGCCACCCACGACGCCTTCCGCGGTGTCGACGGCGTCTTCGACGACACCATGATCGCCGCCCGAATGGTGCGCGAGGTCGGCTACCGGCTGCAGATCAACACGACCGTCACCCGCGACACCGTGCACGAGCTGCCCGGCATCCTGAAGACCGTCCTCGATCTCGGCACCACCCTGTGGAGTGTCTTCTTCCTCGTGCCCACCGGCCGCGGCAAGCTCCTGAACGCTCTGACCGCGGCCGAGGAGGAGGAGGTACTGCACTGGCTGCACGACGTCTCCGACCTGGTCGCCATCAAGACCACCGAGGCACCCCACTACCGACGCATCGCGCTTCAGCGGGCCGGCGTGGACGACGGGGTTGACCTCGACACCGCGTTCCCAGTCGGCCCACTGAGAGCCTCGCTGCGGGAGGCCACGGAGCGGTTGCTCACCGGTGACGAGCCGAGGCGGCGGCGTCCGCGGGCCCCCCTCGACGTCAATTCCGGGCGCGGGTTCGCCTTCGTCGACCATGTCGGTCTCGTTTACCCCAGCGGGTTCCTGCCCGTGTCCGTGGGGTCGGTGCACAAGCAGCCCTTCTCCGAGATCTACCGGGAGGCGCAGCTGCTCCAGGAGCTGCGCACCCCGGATCTCTTCGGCGGCCGGTGTGGTCACTGCGAATTTCGCACGGTCTGCGGCGGCTCCCGCTCGCACGCCTACGCGGTGACCGGGGACCCGCTCGCCGAGGACCCCAGCTGCGGCTACCAGCCCAGCACCGACTGAGCAGCCCGGAACGCTGATCGGTTTACAGCAGCTCACCGCACGCAGAAGCGCCCGGCCGAGTAATCGGCCGGGCGCTTCTGCGTGCGGTGGTGCGCGGCAGGTCAGTCCAGGTGGTGCCCGCCCTTGACCCAGCGCAGGGCGCCAAGAATACCGATGGCCACGCCGAACATCCCGACGATCATGCCCACGAAGAGCCAGACGAAGAGCGGTTCCAGGCCGCCGACCGTCTGGTCGACTCCGACGATCGTGCCGCCGAGGAACCCAGCGATGGGTGCGATGATGCCGGCGAAGGCTCCGATCAGCATCAGACGGATGCTGAGGGCGCGGTCGCGTGAAACGATGTCGGCCATTAGGAAGAAACCTCCGTTGTCTGTGCTGCGGCAGCCGCAACGGCGGTCGCAACGGCGGCGGCGAAGGCCGCGGCGGCCCCCGCCGGGTCCGGCAGGGGAACCGTGTCCGCACCGGGGGGCGCGGCGCTCGGCTGGGCCACCTGCTGGGTGACCTTGCCGTTGAGGAACGGACCGAGAATGTCCATCGGAAGCGGGAAGACCACAGTCGATTTCTGGTCGGCGCCCAGCTCGAGCAGGGTCTGCAGGTAGCGCAGCTGAAGCGACGCGGGATTGCGGCTCAGGATTTCCGCCGCCTGGCCCAGCTCCTCCGACGCCTGCAGTTCACCGTGGGCGTTGATGATCTTCGCCCGGCGGTCCCGCTCGGCTTCGGCTTCACGGGCCATGGCACGCTGCATCGCCTGCGGAATCTCGACATCCTTGATTTCGACGACCTTCACCTGCACGCCCCAGGGTTCGGTTTGCGCATTGATGTTGCGGGCGAGGTCTTCGTTCAGGTCGGCCCGGTGGGCGAGCAGGGTGTCGAGGTCGGCGCGGCCCACGACCGAGCGCAGCGTTGTTTGCGACATCTGGGAGGTGGCGATGGCGTGGTTCTCGACCGCCATCACCGAACGGACCGGGTCGGTGACCTGGAATAGGACGACGGCGTTGACCCGGGCCGGAACGTTGTCCTTGGTGATGACGTCCTGCGGCGGGATCGTGAGGGTCACGATCCGGAGGTCGACCCGCACCATCTTGTCCAGTCCGGGGAACACCATCTGCACACCCGGGTCCCGCACCGGGCCCAGCCGGCCGAATCGGAACGCCACGCCGCGCTCGTATTCCTGCAGCACCTTGAAGGAAGCTGCCAGCCAGACGAGCAGCAGCGCCACCACGATCAGGGCCGCGATCTGCCAGGCCATCACGAGTTGCCCCTCCGGCTCCAGCCCACGGCGGGGCCGGAACGACCCGGGTCGGCCTCCGTCTCCAGTTCAGCCCAACGGGCTGAGAATGAGGCGCTCACTGTGTTTCCTTTCATCGTTTCCGGATCGGCGTCGGTTTGCTCCGACGCCCGGGCGCTCGCGTACGGTTCGATTTGAACCGGCCGCGGGCCCGTTTTTCTGATGCTGCCGTAGCCGCTGCGCCGCTGCGCCTCGACCGCCGCCGTGGCGGCGCGGGCCGCGACGCTTTCGTCGAGCCCTACGACCTTGAGATGCTCGGGAAAGCGAGCGGGCGTGCGACGCAGGTGCGACCACAACGGCCAACTGCCGGCGGCGATGACGGCCGAGGCTGACCCCAGGATCAGCAATTCCACGCCCGTGCGGTTCTGGAACATGGACGCCAGCGGCCAGATGAGCCCGAGCACGACGACGGAGCAGGCGATCCCGCGATGGAACCGTTCTGCCTCCGAACTGGGCCAGGGGTCGATGTTTCGCGCGAGCTGCCGGCCCGCATCCGAGGTGGTGCAGGTGTCCTTGACCGGGCAGGGGTTGCAGACCGTGGGGCTGGCCTGGTATCGCGTCACCCGGTTATCCGGATCGAAGGAGATCGGCCAGAGCCACTGGTCCTCCTGGCACTTCCAGGCGTCGTGGTTTTCGTGGTACTCGAACCCGCTCGAACTCATGGCGGTGGTTTTCGCCCCGGTGCGTCTCGCCAGGAGGTCCAGCACGTGTGCTACGGCCAGCAGGAAGCCGCCGTAGACAAGCGCGAACCAGACCTCCGGATTGATGGACGCCATCACACGCCGCCGCCCGGGCGGTCCCCACCGAGCTCTCCGGTGCCGGTGGAGCGGTAGTCCGAGGAATATCCGGATGTCGGCTCCGCGCCGCCGGTGACCGTCGCGCCGGTGGGGACCGCCTCGACGAACAAAGCCTCCATCGGCACGTCGTGGGTGGTTGCCTTGATGCGGTAGCGAACCCCGAGCCAGGTGATCCAGACGAACGGCATCACGCCTCCGACGATGAAGACGATGTCACCGGGCATCCGCAGCCATTCGAGAACGGCGTTGCCGGGCTCGTTGATGAAGTTGAGGCTGCGGGCTTCGAAGTAACCGTCGTTGATGGAGTGCCAGAGCTGAATGACGCCGAGCGGCAGCAACGTTGCGAACGTCATCCAGGCCAGGCCGATGTTGAGGCACCAGAACGAGATCTTGGCGAGCTTGTCCGGCCAGCGCTCGGCCGGGATCAGGTAGCGCAGGGCGAAGAGCGACAGACCGACGCCCATCATTCCGTACACGCCCATCATCGCCGCGTGGGCGTGGTTGGCCGTCAGCGCGGTACCGATCTCGTAGTACGAGACGATCGGCAGGTTGATCAGGAATCCGAAGACGCCGGCACCCAGGAAGTTCCAGAAGCCGACCGCGACAAGGAACATCACGGCCCAGCGGTGCGGGAACGGAGCCGAACTGCGCGACTCCTGCCGGGCACCGAGTTGGAGGAAGCTCCAGGCCTCGATCGTCAGGAAGGTCAACGGGATGACTTCCAGGGCGGAGAAGAAGGCTCCCAGCGCCATGTGCTCGACGGGGGTTCCGGAGAAGTACAGGTGGTGCATGGTGCCGAGGATGCCACCGGCGGAATACAGGATGACGTCGAGCAGGATGATCTGCATCGCGATCTTGCGGTGCACAACCCCGAGCATGACGAAGATGTAGGCCACCATCACGGTCGTGAACAGTTCCAGGAAGTCCTCAACCCAGAGGTGCACCACCCAGAAGCGCCAGAACTCGGCGACGCTCAGGTGAACCTCGGTGCCGGCGAGCATTCCGACGGCGTAGAACGCGGGGATCGCGAGACCGGCGTAGAAGAAGAGCCACGGCAGGTTGAAGCGGTGCTCAGACTTCAGACGCGCCCGGATGCCGCGGTAGATGATCGCGATCCAGAGGAAGAGTCCGACGACGAGCATGCCCTGCCACACCTTGGGCAGGTCGATGTACTCCCACTGCATGTCCCAGAACGGCGAGCCCTTCGCGGCCTCGACGCCGAAGATGCTCAAGGCTTCACCCACGAACGATCCGACGATAACCAGGGCGAGGGCGCCGAGCAAGCCGTAGGCCAACCAGTGCTGACGTTTGGGTTCACGCCCGGAGATATACGGGGCGAGGAAGATGCCTGCGGCCAGGAACGAAGTGGCCGTCCACAACAGCGAGAGCTGCACATGCCAGGTTCGGGCGAGGTTGAACGGCAGCAGCTGAGCCAGGTCGACCCCGAAGAAGCTCGACAGGTCGACCCGGTAGTGCTCGATGGCGGCACCCAGGAAGGCCTGGGCCAGGAACATCAAAGCCACCACGAAGAAGAACCAGGCCGTGGCGGTCTGGGCTGGTGTCACCGCCACCTCCCCCGGCTGTCGGAAGGACAGTGCCGGGGTTTCTTCCCCGTGCTGCCAGCCCATCCTCTTGCTCCACCGGCCGTAGAGGCCGAAGAGGGCGCCGAGGGCGACCATCAGGGCCACGAGCGAGAGGCCGCTCCACACGATGATGTCGGCGGTCGGAACGTTATCCACGAGCGGCTCGGCCGGCCAGTTGTTCGTGTACGAGTAGTTGTGACCGGGCCGCTCAGCAGAGGCTGCCCAGGACGTCCAGGCGAAGAAGGCGGTCAGGTCGTGGATGTCCGCCGAGTCCGTGATGGCATTCGGGATCAGACCGTATTGGGTGGTCGGGGAACCGAAGAAATCGGCGTAGTGCTGCTTGAGCGTGTCGAAGGCCTCGATCTGCAGATCGGTGAATTCGAGGTCGCCGGTGGCCTTGTCGTAGCGGTTGGTCCGCATCATCTCGACGAGGGCACCCTGTGGGTCCTGCACACCGGACGCGGTCAAAGCCTCGAGCACCTCGGTCGAGGAGCGCCGCAGGTAGTCGGCCGTATAGTCCGGTCCGAGGTAGCCGCCGTGACCCAGGATCGAGCCATACTGCTGCAGGCCGCGCCGCACGAAGGTCTGCTGGCCCGCGGTGATGTCGGCCGTCGTGAAGACAACCTCACCCTGCGAGTCGACGACCTGCTTGGGCTGGGGCATCGAGTCCGTATAGGTCCTCAAGGCCAGGAAGCCCATCACGGCGAAACCGAAGACCATTACCAGGGCTACGCCCTGCAACCATCCTTTGGAAACCATCAACTCCGATCGCAGTTTTCCTGCACCGGCTCTCAATCGGACCACGGTGGGCCCCTTTCCATGTTGCGTGATTCAAGGGCGCGGAAGCAGGTGCTGCCACCTGTCACGGTTCCTCCCCCGGATAGGTCACGCGGGGTGGTTGAAAGCTACCACAGGATTAAAAGTATGAGTGACATTTCTAATCACTTCACCAAACTCGCAGTGTCGATATTCCACAATAAAAACCCTGTCCAACGGTGTAATACCCTCACACAGCAGACTGAGGCGACGGGCCGCCCATTTCTTCCACCTGACCGGCGACACGCCGCACACAATCATTTTTGGGGAAACTCGGACAAAGATCACGGACTGACCAGGACGACGCCGCGGGCGCCTTTCTCGGCATCAGACATGATGTGGCTGACGAAGGGGTAGCTGCCGGCCTCCGGGAAGGTCAACTCGACGAAGCCACCCTGGGCCACGGCCAGGTCGAGCACCTGGGAGCCGCCCGTGCCGGTGCTGCCGCCATCACGCAGCAGGTAGTCGCCCTCCTTGAAAACGGTGTCGAACTGGCCGCCCACGACGTGGAAGGAGCTGCCCACGTTGGGGCCCGCGTCCAGCACCCAGATGCGCACCTTCTCGCCAGCCTTCGCCGTCAGCGGGCGGGCACCGTACTGGTTGGCGATGCCGTTGAAGACCACCAGGTCGGGGAACTGCGCCGCCACCTTGTCGGCGTCGGCCTCCCCGCCCTGCGCACCGAGGTAGAGCTCGGACTGCACCAGGACGTATTCCCGATCGACCGCTGAAAGCCCGGGTGGATCAATGATCACGGCGCCGAACATGCCGTTCGCCATGTGCACCGACATGGGCATCGTGCCGCAGTGGTAGAGCCAGATCCCCGAGCGGGTCGCGGTGAAACGATAGGTCAGGCTCTCCCCCGGATTGATGCTGCGCATGGGCCGATCGGGTGCGAGGGCACCCGCGTGGAAGTCGATGGAGTGCTCGATCGACCCGTCGTTGACGAAGGTGATGTCGAAGACGTCGCCGACCTTGCCGTGCAGGGTCGGGCCGGGGGCTGTGCCGTTGAACGTCCACAGGGTCTGGGTGACGCCGGGAGACACCTCGGTCTCCACGTCTTCCACCCGCATGGTCAACGTGTGCACGGTCTCCGCCTCCGCCGCCCCCAGCGCCGGGTCGCGGGCGACGAAATCGGCGTCGGGCTCACGCATCAAATCGAGATCGTCTGCCGCGCTGGACGCGCCGCCGGCGGGCGCAGAGCCGTGGTCCATCGCTGGGGAGTCGTCGCCGGACTGAGGCTCGGCTCCGACGGCCACGACCGTGAGCACCATGCCCAGGACCTTGTGGCCGGCGATGGAGCACCAGCCCTCGACGTCGGCGCCCACGATGCCGGCGTCGACCTGCCGGCTGGTGCCGGGAGCGACGGAACCGGAGACCACGCCGGTGGCGAGCACGAGGTTGTGCACCATCTCGTCGTCGTTGGTCAGGTTGATCACCAGGGTGTCGCCGACGGGCACCTCGACGGTGTCCGGGCTGAAGCGCGTGTTCTTCATGACGACGTCGACCGTGGTCGTGTGGCCGGTCGACACCCCGTCGGCGGATGCCCCGCCGCTCGCGATTCCGGCGGCGGCCGGGTCCATGGCGATCCCCAGGGATACGGCCAGAAGCAGGGCGCCGACGGCCGTGATGGTCGCACCTGTGCGGCGCGGCGGGGTCGCGGCAATCTGCGGGGCGGGCGGGGCCGTCGCATCCGTCGCCTGGCGGAGCCGGCGGTTCTGCCGCAGCGCCCGCGGCATCAGGACCAGGAAGGAGGCGAGCGTGCCGACGACGAGCAGCGAGACCGTGACCTTCACCAGGCTGGGCACCGGCATCAGATAGAGGACCAGGCCGACGTTGACGACGATGACCCGGAACAGGGCACCACGATCGAGCAGGGCGGCCGTGGCCTTCGAGACCGAGGGTCCGCCGCCGAGCACGACCGGCACCAGGTAGCTGAGGGCTCCGAGCAGGATCTGCGCGGCGAAACCGACCGCGAACACGGGCACGAGCTGCCCGAGCCGGTCGGTCGCGGCTACCCAGCTCGGTGCGAACGTCACGATCAGGCCGAACCCGAGCACGCAGGCGAAGAACCAGGTGAGGGCGGCACCGATGCTCCAACCGGCGAAGGTGACGGCCGGGGACTGCCTGGCCAGGCGCAGGGCCTCAACCAGCACCAGGCCGAGGCTGACCAGGTAGAGCAGAACACCCGCGGCGGCGACCAGGCGCTGGTCGATCAGCAGGCCGATCCCGAGCACCGCGAGGCCGGCCAGGAACAGAGGCAGGGTTCCGCGGGCCGAGGCGCGCGTCGTCTGCACCCGGGCGTGCAGCACAGTCGGCCAGAGCAGGGCCACCGTGCTAATCACGGTCAGGCCGACCCAGCCGAGCAGGTTGAACCCGATATGGGCGATGTACATCCGCTCCGCGGACTCACCATCGATATCGGTTCGGGCCATCAGCACGCCCAGGGTCACACCGATGGCCAACGCGATTCCGGCCGCAATGTAGTAGCGCACGAGCGGTGCGAACCGTCCCGGCAGCGCTCCCCGCGACTGCCGGAACAGCAGCAGGGCGTGGGCGAGGGCATTCGTGCCGACCAGGATGCCGCCGGCAAGCACGACCGGCCACCAGCCGCCGACAATGCCGGTGATCACGAGCACCGCTCCGAGGGTGTGCGCGCCGAGCCTCGCCCCGAGCGAGACGCGGCCGCCGGGGGCCGGATGCCGGAGCAGGGTGTCGGCGAAGTGCTGGCTCCAGACCAGGATCGCGGTGCTCACGGCGCCCAGGAACAGGAGGTGCACCATGAGCCACGGCGCGACAGGGATGAAGCGGTGGATGAGTACGGCGATGAGAGTGAGAAGGAGCCACGCCGGAGTCAGAAGCCCGGTGATGAGGTGCCACAGTCGACGGTTCATGGTGTGACTTTCAGTTTGGTGTTTGGCTGGCGCCGCGGCACGCCGCGCACCACCGAGATCACGGCCAGCAGCACGAACAGGAGCACGGCCACGATGTTGGCCACGCCGCCCCACTGCACCAGTGCCGGCAGGTCGCGCGCGTCACCGAGCAGGATGCGCACCAGCAGGGAGACATGCAGCAGCAGCACCGGCAGGTAGAGCACCGGCCGGTACGGCAGCGGCCGGCGCAGCACGGCCGGCAGGATGGTCGGGGCGTGCGCCATGATCATCGACATCACGAACCCGAGGAAGACGGCGTGCAGCACGGCGTCATAGCCGGGACCGGAGAAGCTCGGGCCGACGATGATCCAGCTGGCGCCCACCACGAGCAGCCAGCCGTAGCCGGCCAGCAGGCACGCGGCCATGTACCGGGGCAGGCCGGTGCTGCGGATGAGCCGGGTCGCCACGTCGTGCCGGAACAGCCAGGCGACGAGACCGAGCAGCCCGAGCCCGAGAACCGGATAGCCTACCCCGGGCCAGACGAGAGCGACGACCGTGCCGAGGGTCAGGAACAGGCCGGCGGCCAGCATCCGCATTTCGGCCCGGTGGTCGACGGAGGGCGAGATGCGCGCGAGTTCGAGCCGCTCACCGGCGATCGTGAGCACCAGGTAGAGCGTCATCGCGGGCACCAGGACAGGCACGGGCACGCCGCCGAGCCACAGCACGGTTGCCGTGAGACCGAGCAGGGCACCGAGTGCCTGCACCGCGGCGGACGTCGACGGCTGCCGGAGCCAGATCGCCCGGTAGATGGCCAGCAACACGGCCGACCCGGCCACGAGGGCAAGCTGGCCGACCACCAGGGGAAGCGGCGACACGAGTGACAGGCCGCCGAGGCCCAGCAGCCCCGGCGACAGGTAGGCCCAGTTCCGGCGCACGGCGACGGCCCGCTCGAGCACGACGACGGTGCCCACGAACCCGAAGACCATCAGGGGTCCGTGCACATCCGCCAGGCGTGCGGTCACGACCGGCGCCGGGAAACCCAACAGGAGCAGCGCACCGTCGAGCCCGGCCAGCAGAGAGAGGCCGCCGAGCAGCAGAAACGCCAGTCGCCCGTTGCCGTGCACGGTGGTGTCGAATCTCGGGAGACTAGGCGGCGCGGGTGAAGCGGATGCGCCAAGCGTCCGGGCCACGCTCCACGTACGACACGGTGAACGCTCCCGGGCGTGCCTGCTCGAGCTGCGCCAGCAGGGGCAGCGGGTCGTGCGGGGCGATCAGGTCCAGCGAGAAGCCGAGCTGGATGGCCTCCAGGGCGCCGAAAATGGCCGCGTGGCGAACCGCGTGCGGGATGGTGCGACCGTCGAGCACAATGGTCTCGGCGTCGTCATGGTTGCAGTTGCAGGTGTGTGCGCTGCTCAGGGTGATGGGTTCGGCGGTCATAGGATGAATCCTCCTCGGTGGAACGACCGAGCCGGCCGCTAATAAACAGGATACACGTCCGGTTAATTATTCCAGAATCAGACCAGGTCGGATCACGTCAGGTCACGTCGGGTCCGGTCAGGTCAGGCCCACCCAGGCGGTGGACCCGTCGACCTCGTACTGCTTCTTCCAGATCGGCACCTCGAGCTTGACGGTCTCCACCAGGCGTTCGCAGGCTTCGAATGCGACGGCGCGGTGGGCGCTTGCCGCGGCCGCGACCAGGGCCAGGTCACCGACGTCGAGGTGGCCGATGCGGTGGCTGACCGACAGGTTCACCTGCGGGTACTCGCGGGAGTACCGGGCGACGATCTCGGACAGGATGCGACCGGCATCCGGATGCGCGCTGTAATCGAGGCCGGTCACCTGCCCGGCGGCGTCGGGGTCGTGGTCGCGCACCTGGCCGATGAAGGTCACGACGGCCCCGCAGGATCCGGTCGACACGGCAGCAACGTGCGCGGCCAGGTCGAGCGGCGCCGTGGCCACCTGGTTGACGGCACCCTCGCCAGGGTTCGCGTCGTTCTCATTCACGCCGCTTCGGTCAGTCGTTCCTGCTGAATTCACACATTCAGATTACGCGCGGAAGCGGAACGAGAAACGTACTCCACTGTTCCCGGAGCATCGAGGGCTAAAAAGATCTGAGGCCGAGGCCCGCTGAGCAGCCTCGGAGTCCCGTTCGGCACCTCTCGCGGGTCGTATTCTCGTGGTGGCTGCCAGGGGTCTCGAGCTGATCCACCGCACACGCTGCCTGGCCTGCCTGTCCACGGGCTCTTGCGACCTCGACCGAGGGTCATCCCCGTTCTGCGGCGCCCGGCGGGCCCGGCGAGCGACACCACCGAACGGTTACGGCCCACTCAGCTAACCGACGATCTCTGCCACAGTCGGGCAGGCCGCCTCGGCAGCCAGTTCGGTTCGGGTCTGCGCAACCGTCCAGGGCAGCGCAACCGACGGTTCGTTCCCGCGTCCAGCCGGCGCCTCGGCGATGATGGCGGCCAGCTGACGGGCCAGTGTCAGGGCGAACTGGTCACCCGCGCTCGAGTTGTTCAGCATGACCACCACGGTCATGGTCTGGTCCGGATCCGCCAGGGTCGCCGAGATGAATCCGGGGATCGATCCGGTGCGCCCGCGGAGGGGCCCGACCTGCTCCGCGCCGAGGCCGTAGCGCTGCCACGACGGCGTCGTCACGTCTTCGTTCACGGTGTCCCACTGGGCGCTCGCCGACGACTCGGACAAGAGACCACCCGCGGCGAGAGCGCCTGCCCAGGTCCTCATGTCGGCCAGCGTCGAAACGACACCGCCCGCCACGCCGCTCATCGAATTGGAGAGCAGGGTGTTGTCGGTGATGGCCGTGCACACCGGACCGTCGGCGCCCACCGCGGCGGCGTAGCCGTGCGAGTGTGGTGCGGGGAGGTCCACATCGCCGGCGTGAGGATATGAGGTGTCGTGCAGACCGAGCGGATGGAAGATGTACTCATCGTAGAGCGCCGCCCACTGCCGGCCCGTGGCCCGCTCGAGCGCCATCCCGAGCAGCACAATTCCGGTGTTTGAGGGACCCCACACGCTGCCCGGAGCACCGGTTCGGGGCGTGGCCAGCCCCTGGGAGACGAGTTCCATCGCCGGCCAGGTGCGCAGGGGGTTGTGCACGAACTCCCCGGCCAGAACGGGACTGTAGGACCCAAGCCCCGAAGTGCCCTGGCAGAGCTGGCCGAGCGTCACGCCCGCCACACCGACGAGGCGGGGCAGGTAGGTGGAGACCGGGTCGTCGAGCGTCACGGTTCCCTCGTCGACCAACCGGAGCAGCACCGTGCAGGTCATGGCCGTGGTGTTGGTGCCGATGCGGAAGTGCATCCCGCCGGTCATCGGGGCGGAACCGCCGATTTCCGTCGTGCCGTGCGCGACGGTCCATTCGCCGGCGGCGGACCAGACCCCGACCAGAGCGCCGGAGGAACCCGATAGCGCCATCGCCTCGCCCACGGCCGCGTCCAGCTGCCCGGCGATGTCCGCCGCGATCGGCGTGCTGTTCTGGTCGACGCTGTTCCGGCCCGCGGTGCAGCCGCTCAGCACGACGGCTGCGGCGACGCCGAGTGCGAGCAGCGCACGACGACGGGTGGTGGGCTTGGTGATGGCATCCCCCAATGCTCTCCACCAGCTTGCCCTATCGGGGCCCGGGCGCCTAACCCGTGCGCGAGACAGGCTCCCTACACCCGCTCGAAGATGGCGGCGAGCCCCTGGCCGCTGGCGTTTCCGGCGGTGACGGCGGCGTCGGCGTCCGTCTCCAGCAGGATCGGGCGGAGGCCGGCCAGAGCCGTCAGGCTGCTGTCGACCCGCGGAGTTTCGTCGGCGGAGTTTCGTCGGCGGAGACCACGACCGGGCCCGTGCGGCCCGGCACCGTGACCGGCACGATCTCGTCGTCGAACCGGCCCTCGGCCACGGCGACGCATGCCCGCGCCTGCGACCGGAGAGCCAGGTCGTCCTGTTCGGTGCGGCCCATGCCGTACTCGCGGCGCAGATTCTCGGCGGTTTCGAGCATGCCGCCGGGTACCGGGTAGCGGCGCCGCCGCCCACACCGAAGCGGGAGTCGACGGTGTGGAACGGGGCCTGGCTCATCGATTCGACCCCGCCGGCGACGACGACGTCGCTGACACCGGTCTGCACCTGCATGGCCGCGTCGAGGATGGCCTGTAGCCCTGAGCCGCATCGCCGGTCCACCTGCACGCCGCCGACCGTCACGGGCAGGCCGGCGTTCAGTGCGGCGACGCGCGCCACGGAGGCGGCCTCCACGGTGGGATAGCCCTGGCCGAGGATCACGTCGTCGACCACGGCCCCGTCGATTCCGGTGCGTTCGATCAGCGCCGTGATCACGGCCGCGTCAGGTTGGCCGGCGCGACCGCCCTGAAGACGCCGCCGAACCGGCCGATCGGGGTGCGTAGCGGTTCGTAGATGACGACGTCTCTCACGATGCGGCCACCGTGTTCGGAGCGGAGAGGAGCGTGTGGATGACGGTCGGCGTCCCCGGCACGAGCAGCGGCACCTCGGTGGCGGCCTGCACCTCGGCCACGGTGAGTCCCGGCGCGATCTCGCGCAGCAGAAGACCCTCCGGCGTCACGTCGATCACGGCCAGGTCGGTGATGATGCGGGTCACGACGCGCTTGCCGGTCAGCGGCAGGCCGCACTCGTTCACAATCTTGAAGTCGCCGTTCTTCGCAGTGTGCTCCATCACGACGATCACGGTGTCGGCGCCGTGCACGAGATCCATCGCACCGCCCATACCCTTGATCATCTTGCCGGGCACGGCCCAGTTGGCGATGTCGCCGGTGGCGGAGACCTGCATCGCGCCAAGCACGGCCACATCGATCATTCCGCCGCGGATCATGCCGAAGCTCTGCGCGGAGTCGAAGTAGCTGGCACCGGGGTTGACCGTGATGGTCTCCTTGCCGGCGTTGATCAGCTTCGGGTCCTCCTCGCCCTCCCACGGGTACGGTCCCACCCCGAGCACCCCGTTCTCGGAATGCAGGATGACTTCCACCCCCTCCGGCAGGAAGTTGGGGATCAGCGTGGGCAGCCCGATCCCGAGGTTGACATAGCTGTCGGGGGTGAGCTCCTGCGCGGCGCGCGCGGCCATTTCATTGCGGGTCAACGGCATGATCAGCTGTCCTTTGCGACGGATGCGACGGATGCGACGGGCCGCGGCCGGGTGGTGGTCTTCTCGATCGGCAGGTCGGCGGACTCGGCGCCGGAGAGCGCCACGATGCGGTGCACGTAGATACCGGCGAGGTGGATGGCATCCGGATCGAGCTCCCCCGGCTCGACCAGCTCGTCGACCTCGGCGATGGTGATGCGGCCGGCCATGCCGGCGACCGGGTTGAAATTGCGGGCCGACTTCTCGAACACGAGGTTGCCGTGCCGGTCGCCCTTCGCCGCGCGAACGAGGGCGAAGTCGGTGACGATGGCCTCCTCGAGCACGTACTCCTTCTCCCCACCGCGGAGCGACGCGAAGGTGCGGGTCTCCTTGGGCGGCGACGACACCGTCACCGACCCATCCGGCCCGTAGCGCCAGGGCAGCCCGCCCTCGGCGACCATGGTGCCGACGCCGCTGGCGGTGTAGAAGGCGGGGATTCCGCTGCCCCCGGCCCGGAGCCGCTCGGCCAGGGTGCCCTGCGGGGTCAGTTCCACCTCGATGTCACCGCCGAGATAGCGGCGGGCGAAGTCCTTGTTCTCGCCGATGTAGGAGGCGATCACCCGACTGATCCGCCCTTCCCGCAGCAGTTCGCCGAGCCCCCAGCCGTCGACGCCGCAGTTGTTGGATGCGACCCGGAGGTCGGTGCTGCCCTGGGCCAGGAGCGCCCGGATCAGCAGGATCGGGACGCCGACCAGGCCGAAGCCGCCGACGGCGAGAGAGGCCCCATCCGGGATGTCGGCGACGGCAGCCGCGGCGGAGGAGTACGTCTTGTCCATGGAGTGGTCCTTCAGCTTCAGTTCGTGGTGCCGATGTCGATCGTCTTGAAGGTATCGCGTGCCACCGCCAGAGCGGAATTCGCCGCCGGCACCCCCCGCGTAGATCGCGGTGTGCAGGATGGCCTCGCTGATCTCCGCGCGGGTCAGCCCATGGGTCAGGGCCGCGCCCACGTGCATGCCCAGTTCATGTTCGTGGCCGCCGGTCACCAGGCAGGCCAGGGTCAGGAAGCTGCGGGTGCGCCGATCGCGGCCGGGCCTGGTCCAGATCTCCCCCCAGGCATAGCGGGTGATGAAGTCCTGGAAATCCGCCGTCTGCGGGGTGGTGCAGGGCCAGTTCGAGTCCGACAGCGCCGCCGAACGACACCCCGGCGTAGTGGAAGGCTCCCCCGCCGACCAAGTCGACCAGGGTGATCACAACGTCGGCGACCTCAGCGACGGTAACCGGTTGCCGGGCGGCGGGGCTGAGGCCGGTGCCGGCGTGACCGTGCCGCGGATAATGGGCTGGGTCATAGTGAGGTCCCCTTGCTCGCGGTGGATTCGAGGTACCGGGCGAGCACCCGGTCGATTCCGGCGTCCGTCTGCCTGAGGCTGAGGTCGTCATCGAACGCGGACCAGGCCCGCGATCGGAGCTCCTCGGGATGTCCCCGGCGGTGATCAGGGCGGAGAGCACCACCCGCAGCGGGCGGTTGGTGCGGTAGCACTCCTCCGACGCGCGCTGCACGAGGGCGAACGCGGCGGCCTTGCCGAGGACCTCCGCGAGCAGGGTGGTCACCCGTTCGCTGAACACCAGGCCGTCGGTGAAGTCGAGGTTGCTGCGCATCCGTTCCAGGTCCACGTCGAGCCGGGCCGGCGCGCCACGGGGACCGTCACCGACGCCGAATTCGACGCCAACAAGGCGGAGCAGCTCGCCCGCTTCTGAGTCGCTGCGGAGTCGCTTCCGAACGATCTGAGTCTGTGCCGGTAGCGTGGGGTCCATGCTCGAGCTCATGGATGACCGGCCGGACATTCTGCTGCGCCGCGACGGGCGGCTCGCCCAGATCATCCTGAACCGCCCGGCGGCACTGAACGCCCTGACCCACGCGATGATCCGACGGATGTCCGCGGTGCTGACCGACTGGGCCGTCGACGGTCAGGTCGAGACCGTTCTGCTGACCGGTAGCGGCGACCGGGGCCTCTGCGCCGGGGGCGACATCGTGGCGATCTACCGCAGTGCGGACGCGGGCGCGGACGATCGAGCGGACGCTGACGCCGAGGCCGCCCGGTTCTTCGCCGACGAGTACCATCTGAACGCGCAGATCCACCGGTTCGCCAAACCGTACCTGGCCGTGATGGACGGCGTCGTGCTCGGCGGCGGGGTCGGCGTCTCCGGCCATGCGAACACCCGGATCGTGACCGAGCGCACGCGGCTGGGGATGCCGGAGACCGCGATCGGCTTCGTACCCGACGTCGGCGGAAGCTGGCTGTTGTCCCATGCCCCCGGTGAGCTCGGCACCCACCTCGCCCTGACCGCCGCCCTGGTCTCCGGGTCCGACGCCATCGCACTGGGCCTGGCCGACCACTTCGTGCCGAGCGACCGGCTCCCTGCCCTGGTCCGCACCCTGGCCGAGACCGACGCGGCCGAGGCGGTGCGCGCCCTGGCCGAGACTCCCCCGCCCTCCGTCCTCCTCGCCCAGCGGCACTGGATCGACGAGTGCTACGCGTCCGATGACGTGGGCGAGATCGTCGCCGCCCTGCGGCGTTCCCCGGTGGAAGCCGCCCGCGACGCCGCCGCCCTCATCCTCACGAGGTCGCCGACCGCACTCGCGGTCACCCTGGCCTCGCTGCGCCGGGCCCGGCGGCTCCCGAGCCTCGACGAGGCGCTCGATCAGGAGTACCGGGTGACGCTCCGTTTCCTGCAGCGGAGCGAGCTGCAGGAGGGCATCCGGGCCCAGGTGATCGACAAGGACCGCAGCCCCCGGTGGTCGCCGGCCGGCCTCGGCGAGGTGACGGAGGCATCCGTCGCCGCGTTCTTCGCGCCGCTCGGCGAGCAGGAGCTGGGGCTCGGAATGGGGCCCGGGCTGGGCGAGGTGCCCTACGTCGACGCCGACCTGATCTTCGTCACCGATCTGCTCACCCCGGGTGAGCGCGCGCGGCTGGCCGCGGCGCGATCGTTCTATCAGGCCGAGGTGCGCCCTCTCGCCGTGGACTACTGGAACCGCGCCGCGTTCCCGTTCGAGCTGCTGCCCCGCCTCGCCGCGCAGAACCTCGCCGCGACCGGTGCTGCCGCGACCAGCCATCTGCTCACCGGGCTGCTGCAGATGGAGCTGACCCGGGCCGACACCTCGATCTCCACGTTCTACGGCGTGCACCACGAGCTGTTCGCCGCCGCCATCGACGAGCTCGGCTCACCCGAGCAGCGGGAACGTCTGCTGCCGGGCCTCCTGGCCCTGGATAAGATCGGGGCCTTCGCCCTGACGGAACCGGAACACGGCTCGGACATCTCCCGCATGATGGAGACCACGGCCACCCGCAGCGGCGACGAGTGGGTGCTCAACGGCACCAAACGCTGGATCGGCAACGGCGCCATGGCCGACTACGTGCTGGTCTGGGCCCGGGACACCGCGGACGGGCAGATCAAGGGATTCATCGTCGAGACGGAGCGGCCCGGGTTCACGGCCACCCCGATCGAGAACAAGATCGCGGTGCGGATCGTGCAGAACGCCGACATCACCCTCACGGAGGTGCGGATCCCGTACACGAACTGGCTGCCGGGCAGCCGGAGCTTTCAGGACACGAACGTGCTGCTCCGGAACTCGCGGATCTGGGTGTCGTGGCAGGCGGTCGGCCAGCAGCTCGCCGCCTTCGACGTGGCCCGCGCCTATGCGCTGGAGCGGCGCCAGTTCGGCATGCCCATCGCATCCTTCCAGCTGGTGCAGGAGCAGCTCTCCCGCATGATCGGCAACGCCACCTTGTCGCTGTCGCTGATGGTGCAGATGGCGCGACTGCAGGAGAGCGGGCGGCTCACGATGGACCAGGCGGCCCTCGCGAAGGCGACCTGCACGACCCGGATGCGCGAAACGGTGGCCCTGGGCCGCGGTCTGCTCGGCGGCAACGGCATCAGCACCCGGTACGAGATGGCCAAGATCTTCGCCGACGCCGAGGCGATCTACTCCTACGAGGGCAGCTACGAGATCAACGCGCTGTTGGTCGGCCGGGCCGTGACCGGCATCTCCGCCTTCAGCTGATCACCGCTCGCCCGAACGAATTCGACGGAGATTCTGCCCGAATCGGCCCTGAAAACTCCGAAAAGGCAGTTGTGAACGAGAATCTCCGTCGAATTGGTTCAACACCGAACCTGGCGCGCATCGGCTAGGGTGTCGCGCCGGCCGCCCCGAGCGGCGGGGCAGGCGGGGCCGATTCAACCGGCGCGACCGGAACTGGCGGCGTGGGAGCGTTCCAGGCCTTGATGACGGCCCAGCCCACGGCGGCGATCGGCACCGAGATGACCGCGCCGACGATGCCGCCCAGGATCGTGCCGGCCGTCAGTGCCAGCAGGATCACCAGGCCGTGCAGGCGCAGTGACTTGCCGAGCACCACCGGGGACAGGAAGTTGCCCTCGAGCTGGTTGACTGCGACCACGATCGTGACCACGATGATGGCGGTGGTCAGGTCGTTCGTGACGAGGGCCACCAGTGCGGCCAGGATGCCGGCGGCCGTCGCCCCGACGATGGGGATGAACGCGCCGACGAAGACGATGACGGCGAGCGGCAGCGCCAGCGGAACCTGCAGGATCCACAGTCCGATCCCGATGAACAGGGCGTCGACGAACGCGACGATCGCCGTGCCGCGCACGTAGTTGCCGAATACCTCGACGCTGCTCACGCCGACGCGTACGGCCCGCTCGTGCCGCTTGCCGGCGAGCGGCTGGATGAGGAAGCTCCAAATGCGGGGGCCGTCCTTCAGGAAATAGAAGAGCACGACGAGGCCGAGCACCACGCCGGCCACGATCTCGGCGGCCACGGAGACCCCGACCAGGGCCCCGGACCCGAACTGGCTGCTGGTGGCGAAGTCGATGACCGATTCGCGCACCGAATCGATCTGAGCGGAATCGATCGGCAGCGTGCCGCTGGTGAGCAGTTCCTGCAGGCTGTCGAGCCCCTCGCTGGCCGAGGTGAAGAGGGTGTCCCACTCGCCGCGGATGCCGAACACCACGAGGGTGACGACGCCACCGAAGACCGCGACGCTCAAGATCAGGGTGATCGCCGCAGCAAGGGATTCGTTCGCCCCGCGGGCCAGCAGGAACCGCATGAAGGGGCGCAGCGCCGACGCCACGATCAGGGCGATCAGGAGCGGGGTGAAGACCAGCTTGAGCTGCGTGATCCCGTAGATGGCCACCACCAGCAGGGCGAGGACCAGCAGGGCCTGACCGGAGCGGATGGCGGCCCGGCCGAGATAGTCCGTCCAGGACGAAGTGGGCGTGGTCATGGGGATCTCCAAACGAGGCGAACGACGGCTGAGCCACCAAGCCTAGCCAGACTGCCGGTAGCGCGTGTCGGCCGTGTGACGTACACTCCCTACATCGAACATTTGTTCTATCTATCACCCGTCGACCTGCCCGCCAGAGGAGTACACACATGTTCGCACACCTCCACGTCGCGAGCGCCTACTCCACGCACTTCGGGGTCACACTCCCCCAGGCGCTGGTGGAGCAGACGCAGGCGCAGAACGGCTCCTTCCTGGCCCTCACCGACCGGGACGGTCTCTACGGCGCGGTCAAGCACGTGCGCGCCTGCGCGGCCGCGGGTATCCGGCCGGGGCTGGGCGCCGACCTCGCGGTGCACGACGACGACGGGCATCCGTTGGGCCGGATCGTGGTGCTCGCCCATGGTGATATGAACGGTCGTGGCTATGCGGCCCTCTGCCGCGCGGTCAGCGCCGCCCACAACAGCGCCGCGCACAGCGCGTCGGGGCGCCCCAGCATCGCCCGCTCGCACCTCGCCGAGCTGGCCGGACTGCGCTGCCTCACCGTGCTGCTCGGCCCTACCTCCGATGTGGGCCAATCGGTCGAGCGCCGCGACACCGACGCGGCCGGCGCCTGCCTCACCGCGTGGCTGCGCGCCCTGCCGCCGCAGTCGGTGGTGGGTGAAATCGTCTGCCATCTGGCGGCGCCGGGGACTCCCGGCAGCGTGACGCCGGCCACCCGCATGCTCGCCCTCTTCGAGCACGCCGCGCTGCCCGCCGTGCTCACCAACGCCGTGCGCTACGGCACCCCCGACGAGGCCGTCACCGCCGACCTGGCCGACGCGGCCCGCACCCTGACGGCGCTGGCGAACCTGGAGCAGCTGCAGACCAACGGCCAGGCCTGGCTGAAACCCGAAGTCGCCATGAGGCAGGTGGCGCGCATGGTCGTCGACGCCGGGCTGCACGACGACGGCGCCGTCGACCGACTGTTCCGCGACACCGAGCAGCTTGCCGAGCGGTGCAGCCTCGACCCGGACTCCGACATCGGCCTGGGTCGCCCGCGCATGCCGGAGGCACGCATCATCGGCGTCAGCGGCGACCCGCTGACCGAGCTGCACGCCCGGGCCCGGGCCGGCATCGACGACCGCTACCCCGTCACGTCGCCGGCGGGCCGGTCGCTGGCGGATGCTGCGCACGCACGTCTCGTGCATGAGCTGAAGACGGTGGAGCACCTCGGTTTCGCCGGCTACTTCCTCACCGTCGCCCGGGTGGCGGACATCATCCGGGAGATGGGCATCCGCATCCAGGCGCGCGGGTCCGGGGTGGGCTCGGTGCTCAACTACGCCCTGCACACCTCCTCCGTCGAGCCCATCTCCAACGGGCTGCTCTGGGAGCGATTCCTCTCCCCCGAGCGGCAGACCCTGCCCGACATCGACCTCGACGTCGAGTCCGCCAGAAGGCACGACGTCTATCGCACGCTCTTCGACACCTTCGGCAGCGATCGGGTGTCGCTGATGTCCATGACGAACGCCTACCGCGGCCGCGGGGCCGTGCGCGACGCCGGCCTGGCCCTCGGCATGAATCACGAGCAGGTGGCCGCGGTGGCCAAGCAGATGTGGCGCTTCAACGCGCGCGACTTCCGCCGCGCCCTGGCCGAGAAGCCCGAGCTCGAGCCGTTGGCCGCCGAGGTGCGCGCCTCCTCGCAGCTCGACCTGCTGGTCGACCTGACCGCCAAACTCGACCGGCTTCCCCGGCACATCTCCGTGCACCCCTGCGGCGTCATCCTCTCCGACGCCTCCCTGCTCGACCGCACCCCGGTGCAGGCGTCCGGCATGGGGCTGCCCATGTCCCAGTTCGACAAGCACGACATGGACCCGATGGGCCTGATCAAGCTGGACATCCTCGGTGTGCGCATGCAGTCGGCCATGGCCCACGCCGTCGAGGAACATCACCGATTGTCGGGCGAGACCATTGACCTCGACCGAATCCCACTGAACGACCCGGACACCTTCGAACTGATCCGCTCCACTCGCACCCTCGGCATCTTCCAGATCGAATCTCCCGGCCAGATGGAGCTGGTCGGCAAGCTGCAGCCCGAGGTGTTCAACGACCTCACCGTGGAGATCTCCCTGTTCCGGCCCGGGCCGATGCAGAACAACATGCCCCTGAAATACCTTCAGGCCCGGCATGGGGAGGTGATGCCCGACTACATCCACCCTCGGTTCGAGCCGTTCCTCCGGGAGACCCAGGGTGTGGTGATCTTCCACGAGCAGGTGATGCGACTGTTCGACGAACTCACCGGCTGCGGGCTCGGCCGAGCGGATGTCTTCCGCCGCCACCTTGGCAAACCGGAGCAGCTTGCCCGGATCGAGGAGTACGTGCGGATGCGTGCCCTCGAGCGCGGGTTCACCCCCGCCGTGATCGACCGCGCCTGGAGGGTGCTCGCCGGGTTCGGTAGTTTCGGTTTCGCCAAGGCGCACGGGGCGGCGTTCGCCCTGCCCACCTACCAGTCCGCCTGGCTCAAGACCCACCACCCCGCGGTGTTCCTGGCCGGACTCCTCACCCACGCCCCCGGTATGTGGCCGAAAGACCTGATCGTGGCCGAGGCTCGGCTGCTCGGCGTGCCGGTACTGGGCCTGGACGTGCAACACAGCGCCCTCGACTACCGGGTGGAGCAGATCGACGGCGAGCAGTCCGACGGCGGCCGGCGCGGCATCCGTCTCGCCCTGCCGGAACTCTCCGGCTGCACGGCCGCCGAACGCGCCCGCATCGTGCGCCACCAGCCGTTCACCTCGCTGCAGGACTTCCGGGACCGGGTGCGCCCGCGGCGCAGCACGTTCGAGGCGCTCGCCCGGGTGGGAGCGCTCGACAGCTTCATCGGGTACGACCGCACCCGTCGGCACGAGCTGCTCGCCCACATCCAGTCTCTCCGCGGCACAGCGGTCACCATCCACGACGACCAGCTCGCCTTCGACGTGCCTCTGCCGGTGCTCGAATACGAGGGGTCCCGGTTCAACGCGGTGACCTCGCTCGAGCTGCGCGGCCGCAGCCAGACCGACCTCGAACTCAGGGATCTGGGCCTGGCGGTGTCCGGGCACCAGATGGCCCGGTTCTACCCGCTGTTCACGGAGCTGGGCGTTACGCCGGCCTCCGAGCTGATCAACCTGCCCGGCGGCACCGAGGTGCTCCTGGCCGGGGTGCGCCGAGCCACGAACACGCCGCCGATGCGAAACGGGCGCCGGGTGGTCTTCGTCAGCCTCGACGACGGCACCGGACCGGTCTCGAACGTCGTGTTCTTCCACGACGCCCAGGAGCGCATCGGCGGCCCGGTGTTCCACACCGGCCAACTGCTGGTGCGCGGCCGCACCCGTCGGTCCGGCGCGAAGGGCGTCTCCGTCACGGGCGAGAACCTGTGGGATCTCACGGATGTCGCCCGCCGGGTCAAGCTGCGTCACGCGGGCGAGGCGGCCGCCCGGAACGCCGACCGCGCCCACGACCTGGCCGACGAACTGGCCGAGGACCTGGCGGCCATGGCGACCACGAATGTGCACCATCTATGGCCCCGACGCACCGCCTGACCCGCGCTTACACTGGTGTCCATGACCGAGAAACAGCGCTACGACGTGCTTCGTCAGTACGCCGACTTCGAACTGCGTCACTATCCCCGCACCGTGCAGGTGCAGGTGGAGGTGGCCGGGGACTTCTCCGCGGCCGGCAACCGCGGCTTCGGGCCGCTCTTCCAATACATCAGCGGCAACAACCAGACCTCGACACGCCTCGCGATGACCGCGCCCGTGATCCAGGAGACCACGACCCCGCAGAGCCACACCGTCAGCTTCGTCCTCCCCGACGGGATGCCGCCCGCGGAGGTGCCCGTGCCCCGCGACGCGCAGGTCAGCACGAAGGAGGTCCCCGAGCGCACGGTCGCCGCCCGCCGCTTCAACGGCGGCTGGAGCGAGGAAAGGATCGCGCAGAACGGCACCCTCCTCGTCGACGCGGTGAGCCGCGAGGGTCTCCTGCTCGCAGGCCGACCCTATTTCGCCCGCTTCGACCCACCCTGGAAGCCGGGCTTCCTCAGGCACAACGAAGCGCTCATCGCCGTCACCGTCACCGGTTCCGGTTTCGGAATCTCCTAGTCGTCGGAATTGTCCGTCGAGCTGCCGTGTTGTCGGTCATCACCCGACGCGTCGCGTAGACCATGCCCGCGAAGGCACCGGCCATGGTCAGCGGAGCCACCTCATTCGTTCCGATCACGGCCGCCGCGGTCTGCACGAGCGGGCTGCCGTCGGCGCGATGCACTCCGAAAGCCGCGGCCGTCTGAAGGATGCCGCACAGGTCCAGTTTCTTCGCCATCCCGATGAAGCCCGTATTGATCGAGCCGAGGGTGGATTCGAGCGCGCTGGAGTTTCCGCCGCTCTCCCCGGCGTCGTTTCTCGGGTTCCAGATCTGAAAATCATAGTTCTGCGGCCCCCGACAACTGTCGTTGAACGTGCCCTGGATGGCCGGTTGAACCGGTGTGGCCACGGCAGCCTGGAATTCCGCTGCGGTGATCTTCTCGTGCTCGACCATCTCGCGCAGGATGTAGTCCCGGCGTGCCTTGTTGACTGGGTAGCCGTTGGTCTCACTGCCGGGATTGTCGAGGCGGAACTTGGCCGGGTTGTCCACGATCTCCACCAGGCTTGCGGCCTGCGGCAGGGTGAGCTCTGCGGCCGTCGTGCCGAAGTAGTAGTTCGCCGCGGCCTCGTTGCCGTAGACGGTGCCGCCGAAACCGGTGATGTTGAGGTACTGGCGCAGGATGTCGTTCTGGGGGAATTTCTTCTCCGCCCCGATTGCGAGGCGCATTTTCTTGATCTCGCGGGCGGGGGTGGCGGCGATGACGGCATCCCGGGCGTAGGGGCTGATCTCGTCCCAGTCGACCTCGATGCGGTTCTGATCGTAGAAAGAGGCCAGCAGCACGGAGGTGCCGTCGTTCTGGGCGGCGTAGGTGTTGCTCTTCTGGGAAAGCGGTTCGATGTCCGGGTAGCCCGGCAGACTCTCGAACACGGTGATCGAAACCACGAGGCCCAGCCCTCCGATGAGCAGAAATGCGAGTCCGCCACCGAGCCCGCAAATGCCGATCAGTCGAACCACTCCGGCTTTTCTGCGGTTGGCAGGAGGCATCCTCTGGCTTACTGCGCAGAAAAGGCGTGGCACCGCTAGAGATGCCACGCCTCGTCTGGTTCGAGTGTGATTCGCGTCTAGAAGACCGTCAAGCCCCGCGCCTCGAACTGGGCCCTCACCCGCACCAGCAGTGCCTCATCCGGAGGATGAGAGCCGTGCAGCGGGTATGGAATGTTCAGCCGGTCCCATTTGTCCTCCCCCATCTGGTGGAAGGGCAGAACCTCGACGCGCTGCACGTTCGGCCAGCGCGACACGATCTCGGCGACGGCGTCGACGTTGTCGACGGCGTCGGTCAGACCCGGGACGAGAACGAAACGCGCCCAGACGGGAATGTTCCGCTCGCTCAGGCGGTCACCGAATGCGATCGTCGGAGCGAGGTCTCGGCCGGTCACCTCTTTATACGTCTCGGGGATGCCGGACTTGACGTCGAGCAGCACGAGGTCGAGGTTGTCCAGCAGCGTGTCCGACGCGCTCTTGCCCAAAAACCCGGAGGTGTCCAGGGTGGTGTGCACGCCGAGCTTGTGGCACTCCTCGAAGAGTCGAGTCACAAAGGCAGGCTGCATGAGCGGTTCGCCACCGGAGATGGTCAGCCCTCCGCCGGTCGAGTCGAAGACGCCCTTATAGCGCTTGACCCTGGCGACGAGGTCGTCCAGCGTGGTGAGCAACCCATCCTTCATCTTCCAGGTGTCCGGGTTGTGGCAGTACTGGCAGCGCAGCAGACACCCGGAAAGGAAGAGTGTCATTCGCGTGCCGGGACCGTCAACGGCGGTGACCAGTTCCCACGAGTGGACACTGGCGACCGATCCGTTGTGAATCGCCTCCATTTCGAGGTGGTGGAGTTCAGCCAGTTCGGCTTGTTCACTGCTCACGGATGAACCGTCCACCAGGGCGATCGCCGCGCCGGCGCTGGGCAGACCGAGGTTTACTGCTGGCATTGTCTCGTCCTACTCAGCGTCGCCGCGTTGATATCAGTGATCAGTGCGAGTGGAACGTGCGGCTGATGACATCCATCTGCTGCTCGCGGGTCAGGCGGACGAAGTTCACCGCGTAGCCGGACACGCGAATCGTCAGCTGCGGGTAGTTCTCCGGGTGCGCCATGGCGTCTTCGAGAGTGTCGCGGTTGAGCACGTTCACGTTGATGTGGTAACCGGTTGCCGACGTGAACGCGTCGATGAGGCCGACCAGGCTGGTGATCTGCTCTTCCTTGGTGTGGCCGAGACCACTGGGAACCACCGTGTTGGTCAGCGAGATGCCGTCCTGCGCTTCACTGTAGGGGAGCTTGGCGACGCTGAGCGCCGACGCGAGCATCCCGTGGGTGTCGCGGCCGTTCATCGGGTTGGCACCCGGAGCGAACGACTCGCCCTTGCGGCGACCATCCGGCGTGTTGCCGGTGGCCTTGCCGTAGACCACGTTGGACGTGATCGTCAGGATCGACTGGGTGTGGATGGCGTCGCGGTAGGTCGGGTGCTTGCGGATCATTTTCATGAACCGCTCCATCACGTCGACGGCGATGGTGTCGACGCGGTCGTCATCGTTGCCGAACTGGGGGAACTCGCCCTCGATCGTGTAGTCGACGACCAGGCCGGTCTCGTCGCGCACCGGGCGGACCGTGGCGTACTTGATGGCCGACAGGGAGTCGGCGACCACACTCAGGCCGGCGATTCCGCAAGCCATCGTGCGGATGATCTCCTTGTCGTGCAGCGCCATTTCGAGACGCTCGTAGGCATACTTGTCGTGCATGTAGTGAATACAGTTTAAAGCCGTGACGTAGGTCTCGGCGAGCCACTCGAGCGTTTCCAGGTAGGCCGGGAAGACGGTGTCGTAGGAAAGCACCTCGTCGGCGTTCGGCGTGGTGGCCGGGGCAACCTGCTTGCCGGACACCTCGTCTTTTCCACCGTTGATCGAGTACAGCAACGCCTTGACGGCGTTGACGCGTGCACCGAAGAACTGCATCTGCTTGCCGACGCGCATGGGAGAGACGCAGCAGGCGATCGCGGCGTCGTCACCCATCTCGGCGCGGATGATCTCGTCGGACTCGAACTGGATGGCCGAGGTGTCGATCGACACCTGCGCACAGAAACGCTTGAAGCCCTCGGGCAGGGCGTCGCTCCAGAGAACGGTGAGGTTCGGCTCGGGCGCTGCGCCGATGTTGTAAAGCGTCTGCAGGAAACGGAACGTGGTCTTGGTGACGAGCGGGCGGCCGTCTTCACCGATGCCGGCGAGCGACTCGGTGACCCAGGTCGGGTCGCCGGCGAAAATCTCGTCGTATTCGGGGGTGCGCAGGAAGCGCACGATGCGCAGCTTGATGACGAGGTCGTCGATCAGCTCCTGGGCGCCCTCTTCGGTCAGGGTGCCGGCGACGAGTTCGCGCTCGATGTAGGTGTCGAGGAAGGCCGCGTTGCGGCCGAACGACATTGCAGCACCGTTTTGTTCCTTGACGGCGCCGAGGTAGGCGAAGTAGAGCCATTGCACGGCTTCGCGCGCGGTGGTGGCCGGCTTGGAGATGTCGGAGCCGTAGGAGGCCGCCATCTGGATGAGTTCCTTGAGGGCCCGGATCTGCTCCGAGTTTTCCTCGCGGGCGCGAATGATGTCCTCGGTCGAGGGCTCCATGTCGAGCTCGGCGCGGTCGTTCTTCTTGCCCGAGATGAGGGCATCGACGCCGTAGAGGGCGACACGGCGGTAGTCGCCGATGATACGGCCGCGGCCGTAGGCGTCGGGCAGTCCGGTGATCAGGTGGCTGTTTCGTGCACGACGGACCCCGGGAGGGTAGACGTCGAAGACGGCGGTGTTGTGGGTCTTGCGGTAATCGGTAAAGACTTTTTCAAGTTCGGGAGACACGGGGTAGCCGTAGGTCTCGAGCGAGGTGGCAACCATGCGCCACCCGCCGAAAGGCATAATGGCACGCTTGAGCGGAGCATCCGTCTGCAGTCCGACGATTACCTCGTTTGCCTGGTCGATGTAGCCCGGAGCGTGGGCCGTAATGGACGACGGCGTGGTGGCGTCGACGTCGTAGACGCCTTTACGGCGTTCCTCGGGGAACATCTCGGACAGCTTGGCCCAGATCCCCGTGGTGCGTGCGGTCGCTCCGACAAGGAAGCTCGAGTCGCCCAGGTAGGGGGTGTAATTGCGCTGGATGAAGTCGCGCAGATCGATCGAATCCTGCCAGGGGCCGGAGGCGAAGTCAGTCCGACCGGCATCATCCGTTCCGCTGCGAACACCTTCAGTGATTGTCATGTAGATTGCTCTCCTCGTGGGATCGAGACACCCTCCGCGAAAGTGTCTCTCCCGCAGTCGGGCCGAGAGAGCAGGACCACGAGGCTCCGGCTAATGCAACGATGCACCGTGTGACTTGCCCTCTTTTCCAACACTACTCCCGTCAGACCCACCCGAACGCGAAATTTATAAGATTGCATCCATTGATGCATTTATAGATAGGTGCATGTGTGACTAAGGTTGAGGCATGAGCTTCCTCCCGATGTCCCGCGGAGCCGCCAGGCCCCCCGCCGCGGCCCCCTCCGCCGTCGACCGGATCTACACGAGCGTCGCCGACGCCATCATCTCCGGCACCTTGGCCGCAAGCTCGCTGATCACCGAGGGCGAAATTGCCGAGGCCCTCTCCACCAGCCGCACCCCCGTGCGGGAGGCCTTCCTCGAACTCCAGGCTCACGGGCTCCTGACGCTCTTCCCCAAGAAGGGCGCGGTCGTCACAGCCCTGGGCGACACGGAGACGGCCGAGCTGCTACAGGTGCGCGTCATGCTGGAGAACACGGCGGTGACCCTGCTCAGCGAGCGGCCGGACGACATCCCGGGCGTCGACGCCGAGTTGCAGGACCTTATTCGGGTCCAGTCCGACGCCGCCCTGGCCGGCGACCTGCTCACGTTCGCCCGGGCCGACCACCGGTTCCATGCCCGCATCGTCGACGAGACGCATAACCGGGTCATCGACGGGATCTACACCCGGCTCGGCCCCAGGCTTGAGCGCCTCGTGCACCGGGCAGCCCTGCGCGACCCGCGCAACCTCGACCGTCTGGTGGCCGAACACCGAATCCTTGCCCACCACCTGCGCGGCGGCGACACCCTCGCCTACGAGGTCGCTCTGCGCCAGCACGTCGAAGACGGTCATCACGCGCAGCTGGCGCCCTGAGCGTCCCCCACCTTCCCGCACCTGCTTTTCAGAAAAGACCCATGACTTTCCGCCGTACCGTTCCCGCCTGGCAGCTCGCCGCTCCTGCCCTGTTCGTCATGGCTTGGGGTGGGAACCACTTCACGCCCCTCCTGCACATGTACGAATCGCTCGGCCACTATTCCGTCGTCATGACCGACCTCTTCCTCGGCTTCTACGTGGTGGGCCTGGTCCCCGGGCTGCTGCTCGCCGGCGCACTCTCGGACCGCTACGGGCGCAAACCCTTGACCCTGGCAGGCGTCGTCCTGGGAATTCTCGCCAGCATCCTGCTGGGTCTGGGATTCTCAAGCGGGATCATGCTCTCCGCCGGGCGCCTGCTGGCGGGGCTGAGCGTCGCCGTGGCGATGGCGGTGGGAACCGCGTGGCTCAAGGAACTGTCCAGCCCGCCGTTCGACAACCAGGCCGGCCGCACGGCAGGGGCACGGCGGCCTTCACTCACCCTCACGGTCGGGTTCGGGCTCGGGGCCGGGGTGGCCGGAGTGCTCGCGCAGTGGGGGCCGATGCCGACCCTCTCCCCTTATGTCGTGCACATCGTGCTTAGCCTGCTTGTGCTCCCCCGCCTGCTGAGGGCCCCGGAGACCGTGCCGCGCTACCGGGCACACCGGCCCTTCTGGCAGGACCTGGCGGTTCCGCTGGCCGGACACCGCCGCTTCGTGCGCGTGATCATTCCGTCAGCTCCCTGGGTCTTCGGCGCCGCCGGCATCGCCTACGCGATCATGCCCACTCTGGTCCAGGACCAACTCGGCAGCCTCAACCTCGCCTACGCGACCCTGCTCACGGTTGTGACCCTCGGCACCGGCGCGCTCGCGCAACCGCAGGTGGCTCGGATCAACCGGGTCACCGATGGGCGTGCACTCATGGTCGGGATGTCCGTGATGCTGCTGGGAGTGGGTCTCAGCGTGGTCACGGCGATCGTGCTGTCCCCGGTGCTCGCGTTCCTCACGGCCGTCGTGCTCGGCGCCGCCTACGGTGTGAGCATCGTGGCCGGGCTCGTGGAGATCCAGAAGATCTCCACGGCGGCCGACCTGGCGGGTATCACCGGGGTCTACTACAGCCTCACCTACATCGGCTTCCTGCTGCCGGTCGCCTTCGCCTGGCTCAATGCCGTGGCCGGTTACCCGGTGCTTCTGAGCATTCTGTTCGTGGTCTGCGCGCTCTGCCTGGCCCTGGTGGCGAACGGGATGCGCCGGCGCGTCACCGAGTAGGCGGCACCTGGATTATCGTCATCCCATGCCCTATTCGCTCCGCCATCTCCTTCCCGCCGACGCCGCACCGGTGCTCGGACTCAACAACGCCGCTGTGCCTGCCGTCAACGCCCATGACGAGGCGAGCCTCTCCGCCCTGCTCGCGGCCAGCAGCCACGCCCTCGCGGTCGTGCACGACGACGCGCCGGGAGAGGTGCTCGGCTTCGCCGTGCTGTTCGGGGCCGACGCCGACTACGCGAGCGAGAACTACCGATGGTTCTCCGCCCGGTCGGAGTCCTTCCTCTACGTGGACCGCATCGTGGTGTCGGACCAGGCCCGCAACCAGGGTCTCGGCGCCCTGCTCTACACCGCGATTTTCGCGGCGGCCCGCGCGGCCGAGGTCGGCCAGGTCTTCTGCGAAGTGAACATCGCACCTCCGAACCCTCGGTCGCTGGCGTTCCACTCCCGGCTCGGCTTCGAGCCGATCGGCGAGCAGTCGACGAAGGGTGGCACCGTCGTGGTGTCCCTGCTGTCGGCTCCCGTCGGCGCGGGCGTACGCTGAGGCCATGACTGTCGACGGTCGCGCAATCCCACTTCCGGATTACCTCAACCACTGGGTGGCGACGCAGCGATGGTTCGCCGACAAGGGCCGTGTGCCGAGACTGGTCAGCATCGGGCGCTGGGTGCTTCCGAGCGAGGAAGCCGAGGTGGACATCCGCACTGAGCTCGTCTTCGATGCCGCAGCCCCGACCCGCACCCTCTACCAGTTGCCCCTGACCCAGCGGACCACTCCCCTCCCCGCAGGCGGGCAGGGCCTCATCGTCACCCTCGCCGACGGCAGCGCGGTCTACGACGGCACCGCCGACCCGGCCTACGGGCGCGCTCTGCTGGGTTTCATCCTGCGCCAGGCCTCCTCACCTGAGCCCGAAAACCTCGGCGTGCGGGCTCGCGGCGAACTCCACTCGAGCGCAGATCCCGCCGAACGGCCGGCCCGGGTTGTCGCCGGCCGCCTGCTGCGCGGAGAACAGTCGAACACCTCGATCATCCTGGACTGCGTCGACGCCGCCGGGCGCCCGGCTCGTCCCGTCATCTGCAAGGTGTTCCGGATGCTGCATCCCGGCGAGAATCCGGACGTGTCCGTGCAATCGGCCCTGGCCCGGGCCGGCTCACACTTCGTGCCGGAACCGGTGGGCTGCGTGGTCGGCGAGTGGACCGAGCCGGAGCAACCGCGGGTCACCCTCACGGGCCATCTCGTCTTCGCCCAGGAGTTCCTGCCGGGCGCCCCGGATGCCTGGCGGGCCGCCCTGGCCTCGGCCGGGGCCGGGGAGGACTTCAGCGAACAGGCGCGGGCGCTGGGCGTGGCGACGGCAGCCGTGCACGCCGACCTGGCCGCCGTGATGCCCACTCACGACGCCACCCCCGCGGTCATCGCCGCCGAACTTGGCCGGATGCGCGAGCGCTACCGCAGCGCCGCCGCCGAGGTGCCCGCCCTGACCGGCTACGATACGGCCGTCGAGGCGATCTTCGAGCGGGCGGAGAGGGCTTGCTGGCCCCGGCTGCAGCGCATCCACGGCGATTTCCACCTCGGCCAGGCCCTCGAGGTCCCCGGCCGCGGCTGGGTGCTGGTGGATTTCGAGGGCGAACCGCTGCGCCCCCTCGACGATCGCACCCAGCCGGATGTGCCGTTGAAGGACATCGCCGGGATGCTGCGGTCCTTCTCCTATGTGGCCGGCACGGTGGAGCGGTCCTCGCCCGGCGACCAGACGGCGTCGGCCGAAGCGTGGGCCGCGGCGTGCCAGCACGCGTTCCTCGACGGCTACACGCTGCGATCCGGCCAGAGCCTGGCCGGTCAGGAGCCCCTGCTCGACGCGTTCGAGCTGGACAAGGCCCTCTACGAGGCCGTCTACGAGACCCGCAACCGACCCTCCTGGCTGCCGATCCCGCTCGCGGCCATCCGCGGCCTCGTCCTGGAGGTCTCCGCCGGATTGCCGTGAGCGGCCGGAACGGCCGGTCAGCGCTTGAGCTCGGGGAATTGGTCGTCGCGCCACTCACCGGGGAGCCGGGTGTTCTCGGCGGCCGCGGCATCCTCGCGCATGCGCAGTTCCACCCGGCGGATCTTGCCGGAACTGGTCTTGGGCAGCTCGTAGAACTCGACCCGCCGCACCCGCATGTACGGGGGCAGACCGGTGCGGGCGTGGCGCAGCACCGAGAGCGCCGTTTCGCCGTTGGACTCCCAGCCCGCCGCCAGGGCGATGTAGGCCTTGGCGATGTTCAGCCGGGTGTCGTCGGGCGCGGGCACGACGGCCGCCTCGGCCACGGCCGGGTGCTCCAGCAGCACGCTCTCGACCTCGAACGGGGAGACCTTGTAGTCGGAGGACTTGAAGATGTCGTCGGTGCGGCCGATGAACGTGATGTAGCCTTCGGCGTCGCGGCTGGCGACATCACCGGTGTGGAAGTAACCGTCCCGCACGGCCTCCCGCGTGCGTTCGGGATCCCCGTGGTAGCCGGCCATCAGGTTGACCGCGGTGCGGGACAGGTCGAGGCAGATCTCGCCCTCGTCGCTCTCCTCACCGGTGATGGGATCGAGCAGCGTGATCGCAACGCCCGGCAGGGGCATCCCCATCGAACCGGGCAGAAGTGCGGAACCCGGGGCGTTGCCCACGATCGCCGTGGTCTCGGTCTGGCCGTAGCCATCCCGGATGGTGAGTCCCCAGGAACGCTGGATCTGGTGGATGACCTCCGGGTTGAGCGGCTCGCCGGCCGAGATGATCTCGCGCAGGCCTACCGGCTTGGCGCCGACGTCGGATTGGATCAGCATGCGCCACACGGTCGGCGGGGCGCAGAAGGTGGTCACTTTCGCGCGGTGCAGCTGGTCGGCGAGGGCGAACGGGTCGAACCGGGCGTAGTTGTAGACGAAGACGGTGGCCTCGGCGATCCACGGGGCGAAGAAGCTGCTCCAGGCGTGCTTGCCCCAGCCGGGCGAGCTGATGGCCAGGTGCACGTCGTCCGGGCGGAGTCCGATCCAGTACATGGTGGTCAGGTGCCCCACGGGATAGGACGTCTGGGTGTGCACCACCATCTTCGGCTTGCTGGTGGTGCCCGAGGTGAAGTAGATCAGGGACGCGTCGTCGGAGGACACGACCACGGCGGGCTTCTCGGCCGCGACGAGCGCGGCATCCGCGTAGTCGGCCCAGCCGGGGGTGGCCGCACCGACGCAGACGCGCGAGAAGTCGCCGGGCACCGCGTCGAACTTGGCGGCGTCGCCGGCGTTGGCGATGACGTGCTGCACACCGCCGCGCAGAACCCGGTCGGCCAGGTCGCCGGTCGCAAGCACCGTGGACGTGGGCAGGATGACCGCGCCCACTTTCATGATGGCGAGCATCAGCTCCCAGAGCTCGACCTGGTTGCCCAGCATCAGCATGACGTGGTCGCCGTGCCCGACGCCCCGGGAGATCAGCCAGGTGGCCACCTGGTCGGAGCGCGCCGACATCTCACTGAAGGTCACCGTCAGTTCGCGGCCATCTTCCTCCACGATCCACAGGGCGGTCTTGTCGTTGCCAGCGGCGATGACGTCGAACCAGTCGACGGCCCAGTTGAAGTTCGCCCCCACATCCGGCCACTCGAACTCGGCCTGGGCGCGCGCATGATCGTCTCGCAGCTGCAGAAGGTGGTCGCGCGCGCCTCGAAGGGCGGTAGTGCTCTGGGGGGTGGTCATCCGTCCCATCTTCCTCGGTTCAAATGCCCAAAACGGAATACGACACCCGGCCGCGGGGCCGGCAGGTCCCGCAGGTTCCGCAGCTCGGCGCCGTTCGGGCCGACAGCGCGAAGATCTTCCTCGGCGTGATGAAGCGCTTCAGGGAGTGGCGCGGATCGCGTCCACCAGGGCGGCGAAGCGGGCGTTGCCGGGCAGGTCGTCGATGAGCACGGACTTTCCGTCGGGGCCGGCCAGCGGGATGCGCCAGTTCGGGTACTCGTTCGAGGTCCCGGGCTGGTTCTGGGTCCGGCGCTCGCCGACCGCATCCACCAGAGCCACGCCAAGGAGCGACGAGGGCGTCATCGCGGTGTACGCGTAGAGCGCCTCAACCGTCTCCTGCACGGTCGGGGCTGGCTCGGTGCCGAGCGGCGGCAGCAGGCCGCGTTCGCGAAGCGCGGCCAGCATGGCGGACTGCTCGGCAAGGTCCGCGGTGCGCTCTTCCTCGACCGATCGCCCGAGCAGACCGAGCGATTCGCGCAGGGCCACGTGGTCGCCGGCGAGATAGCCGGCCGTCGGAGGCAGATCGTGGGTGTTCACACTGGTCAGGCAGGCCTGGCGGTACCGTTCGGGGGCCAGCGGCACGCCGTTGTCTCGTTCGAACCAGAGGATCGAGGTTCCGAAGATGCCGCGTTCGGCGAGGTAGTCGCGCACCCAGGGCTCGAAGACGCCGAGGTCTTCGCCGATCACCACGGCGCCGGCGCGCTGGGCCTCGAGGGCCAGGATGCCGATGAGTGCCTCGTGGTCGTAGTGCACGTAGGTGCCCTCTCCCGGTCCGGCGCCGACCGGGATCCACCACAGGCGGAACAGACCCAGAATGTGGTCCACCCGGATGCCGCCGGCGTGGTGCAGGATGCTGCGGAGCATGTCCCGGTAGGCGACGTAGCCCGACTCGGCCAGCCGGCCGGGGTGCCACGGCGGCTGCGACCAGTTCTGGCCCTGCTGGTTGAACATGTCCGGCGGGGCGCCCACGGTCATGCCCGGGGCGAGAACGCCCTGCAGGGTCCAGGCGTCGGACCCGGTGAACTGCACCCCGACCGCGAGGTCGTGCACGATGCCGATGGCCATCCCGGCATCCGTCGCCGCGCGTTGAGCGGTCTCCAACTGCTGGTCGCAGAGCCACTGGAGCCAGCTGTGGAATTCTATGCGGTCCGCGAGCTGCTTCCGGTGCTCGGCGGCGAAGGGACCGCGGGGGCCGCGCGGCTCGATCGACCATTCCGGCGCATCCGCCGGGAACAACTCGGCCAGGGCGCACCAGAGCGCGAAGTCGACCAGACCCTGACCCTGCTCGGCGCAGAATTCCTCGAACCGGTGGGCACGGGAGGGGCTCGGCCGCACCTTGTGCACGGCTTCCAGCGCGGTCAGTTTGGCGGCATAGGCGCAGTCGCGGTCGAGGTGGTCCGCCTCCAGGTTGGCCGAGTGCTGCCGGTCAGCGAGGGACTCGACAACGGCTCGTGCCGCCGGGGCGAGGTAGGCGTATTCGGGCACGTCCTCGACCCGAATGTACAGCGGGTGGAAAAAGCGCCGGCTCGACGGCAGGTAGGGGGAGGGCTCGACCGGCGGGGCGGGCTCGGACGCGTGCAGCGGATTGACCAGGACGAAGTCGGCTCCGTACTGGGAGCCGGAGATGGCGGCCAGGTCGGCAAGGTCGGCGAAGTCGCCGATCCCCCAGCTCCGGGAGGAGCGCGCCGAGTAGAGCTGGGCCATCAAACCCCAGTCGCGATGCCCGGCCAGGTTGCGGGTGGTCTCGAGCCGGGGCGGGGTCACGACGAGGCCGCAGCGCGCCGTGTGGTCTCCGCTCTCTGCGTGCAGGGTATGCCAGCCCAGAGGCAGGCCGGCCGGAATTTGGAACATCGCCCGGCTCGTCGGCCGACCGTCGACGGTGCGGGGTTTCTCCCAGAGCCCGGTCTGCAACACCTCGTGCCGGGTGCCGTCCTCGGCGACGATCCAGACGAGGGCCGTCGAACCTGCGCCGGCGTGCACGGGCACCTCGGCCTCGCCGCCCGCGCGGAGCACCACGACGGGAGGCAGGAGCCGGCGCCAGGGCGCGAGGCTCTGCTCGGTCAGGGCCGCATCAACCTCGGCAGGCGTGCCGGCGGGAACGCCGAGGGCACCCAGGACCTTACGCAGGGTGCCGAAGTCGACCGCCCGTGAAGCACCGTCCCAGCCGGTGAAAGAGGTGTCAACCCCGAGTGATCGTGCCAGTTCCAGCAGCGCCGCCGCAGAACGGTCGGTTGGTTCGAGTTCCATGGGACCACTCTAGATCCGGGACCGGTTCCGGACCCGCGCCGGACCCCGCCGGCTCTACCTGCCGAAGCGCGAGACGAAGGCCTTCATCAGCTTGGCCGGCTCGGTGACGATGGATGCGTCGATCGCCGCGATGACGTCGTCCAGGGCGTCGGGATCGAAGTAGCCGGACTCGCGGTAGATGCGGATGCGGGTCAGGATGCCGGCATTGGTCAGTTCCGGATGGAATTGCGTCGCGTAGACGTTGTTGCCGACCCGGAACGCCTGCACGGGACAGTTCTGCCCGGTCGCCAGCAGGACGGCGCCGGGCGGCAGCTCTGAACAGGCCTCCTTGTGCCCGACGAAAGCCTGGAAGGTGGGCACGAGCGCGGCGAACAGCTGGTCGGCTGCGCCTGCCTCGGTGAGGGAGATCCAGGTCGGCCCGGCCTCCTCGGACCAGGTGCGGTCCAGCCTGCCGCTCAGATGGCTGGTGAGCAGTCCGACACCGTAGCAGGCACCGAGGAAGGGGAAGTCCCGGGCCAGCACCTGGTCGAGGAGGGCGGCCAACTCGGCCTCGACGCGGCGTTGCACGGACGACTTGATCTCGGCGGAATCGCTCGCGTTGAAGGGGCTGCCGCCCACGATGATGCCCGAGTATCCGTTCAGGTCGATCGGCGGCATCGGCGCAGCCTCGAGCCGCACCCGGTGGAGCTGGTCGGGTTCCAGATCGCCGGCCGCGAGGAAGCCGGCGTACTCGTCATCGGCGGCTTCGTCCTCAGAACGGGTGGCGAGCAGCAGGAAGGGCTTCACAGCATCATCGTAGTGGCGGGCCTCGGTAGACGCGGCTCCGGCTTCGACCTGGCTGTGAGCGCGTCGAAGACCTGGTCTCCCCCTGCACCAGGAGCTGCTGCATCTGCGCGGCGTCGAATGCGAACCCCCCACCACCGACCTATGCGGGTGCGCCGGCGATGTTGACCATCCAGCTCACGCCGAATCTATCGACGCACATGCCGAAGCTGTCGCCCCACGGCGACGGCTCGAGCGGCATGACGACGGTGCCCCCGGCCGCGAGCTTGTCCCAGTAGCCGCGCAGCACCGGTTCGTCGTCGCCGCTGAGCGACACGGAATAGTTGGTGCCCGGACGGTACTCCATCCGGTTCGGAGTGTCGGAAGCCATCAGCACCAGGCCGTCGTCGGTGGTCAGCATGGCGTGCATAATCTTGTCCTGCTCAGCCTTGTCGTCGCTCGCCTCGAACTCGGCGAACGTGCTCAGCGTCAGCTCGCCGCCGAACACCGTCCGGTAGAACTCCATCGCTTCCCGGGTCGTATCCCGGAACCCCAGGTAGGGATTGAGTTGGGTCGTCATGGTGGAGCCTCTTTCTGTCATGGGGCGAATGCTCCGATTATCGGCTCAACCCCGCGCCAGCACGAGGCGTGCGGGGAAGTCTCCTACGCTGGAACCATGGACTCCCCCAGGGCCGCCCTGCTGCGGCCGATTCTCACCCTCACCATCAACCCCGCTCTCGACGTGAGCACGTCAACCGAGCACGTGGTCAGCGAGCACAAGATGCGCTGCGGCCGGTCCCGCCTCGACCCGGGCGGCGGCGGCGTGAACGTGGCTCGGGTAGTGCAACGTCTCGGCGGGCAGGCCCTGGCCGTGTACACCGCGGGCGGCCCTACCGGGGAGGCCTTCCGCCAGCTGATCGAAGCCGAACGCATCCCGACCATCGCGGTGCCGATCCATGGCAGCACCCGCGAGAGCTTCACCGTCGACGAGACTGGCACCGGCAAGCAGTTCCGTTTCGTGCTGGAAGGCCCCGAGCTCAGTGAAACCGAGTGGCGGGCCTGTCTCGCGGTCGTCGGAGAGTCGATTCCGGTCGGCGGCTATTTGGTCGCCAGCGGCAGCCTGCCGCCGGGAGTCCCGGATGATTTCTACGCCCGGGTCACCCGTCTGGCGCACGGGCACGACGCCCGCTGCATCGTGGACACGTCCGGTCCCGCTCTCGCGGCCGCGCTCGACGAGGGGGTCTACCTGGTCAAACCGAGCGGGCGTGAGCTGGGAGAGCTCGTCGGCGCAACCCTCGACACCGAACAGAGCAAGATCGACGCGGCCGCCGAGCTCGTCGCCCGCGGGTCCGCGGAAGTCGTCGCGCTGACGCTCGGCGGAGCGGGAGCCGTGCTCGCCTCGGCGAGCGGGATCATCCGTCTGGGGGTGCCGCAGGTCACGGTGCAGAGCACCGTCGGGGCCGGCGACAGCTTTCTCGGTGCGTTCGTGCTGCGGATCGCGCAGGGGTTCCCGGTGGACCGGGCGTTCCGGGCCGCCGTCGCCGCCGGCAGCGCCACCGCGATGACACCGGCCACGGAACTCTGCCACCGGGTCGATGTGGAACGCCTGGAGGCCGAACTGGTGGCACTAACGTGAAGCTCACCGACATTGACCCGCCCAGCCGTAGCTTTTCCCGGTGGCTCACCGACGAAGAGGTGGGGCAGGTGCTCGCCTCCAGCCGCGGCTGGAGGCTTGCGCCGGACGGCGGCGTGATGGCCGGCAAGATTCGCAAGACCCGGATCGCGCCGTCTCTGACCGCGCTCGGCGCCACCGCGGCCGCCGAGCGTTGGATCAGCCGCGCGGCGGCGCCCGGCAGGGACGGCAGCGGTCCGACGCACATCATGTGGGGTATCTTCAACGCCCGAACGGACGCCGAGATCGCGGCTAAAGTCGATTCATGACCGCTGACCCTGCCACCGGCACCCGCACCCCCCGCACCTCGATCCCCCGCTTGATCGGCCGATTGGCTCTGGGGGCATTCCTGCTCTTCGCCGGGATCAGCCACCTCGCCTGGAACCGCGAGGCGTTCCTCGCCCAGGTGCCCACCTGGTTGCCGCTCGAGGGTGATTTCGTCGTGGTTGCGTCGGGCCTGGTCGAGATCGCTCTGGGCCTGTCGCTGCTGCTGCTGGCCAGGCGCAAGGTGCAGGTGGGTTGGGTCGTGGCCCTGTTCTTCCTGGCAATCTTCCCCGGCAACATCTCCCAGTTCGTCACGGCCACCGATTCGTTCGGCCTGGATTCGGACCTGTCCCGTGGCATCCGCCTGCTCTTCCAGCCGGTGCTCGTGGCGTGGGCGCTGTGGTCGACCGGTGCGTGGCGCGCCTGGCGGGCACGCCGTGCAGCATAAGTGATACCCCATGGGGTATGTTGGGCGGACGAGTTCAACGAAAGGGTTCAACGGATGTGCCGTCAAGTCACGTGTAAGAAGTGTGGAAAAACGACCTGGGCCGGGTGCGGCCAGCACGTCGACCAGGTGATGCGAGGCGTTCCGGGTGCACAGCGGTGCCGCGGACACGAGAAAGACGCCCCGACCCCCGGCTTCTTCGCGCGGCTCTTCACCCGCAACTGAGTCCGGAGTCAGTAGTCGCTGGCGGACAGGTCGGACGCGGCGTCGTGCTTGAGCTTCAAAAGGGCGAGGTCGATGTGCAGAAACACCTCGGTGCGGGCCTCCCGCCGTGCCTCGTAATCGGGGTCATGCCAGTCGATGTTCAGCCTGATCAGGCGTGACGACACCGCGTCACTGACCTCGTCGCTGGCGGCCCGCTGGGCCCGCCGCACGAGACGCGCGACCTTGTCGTCGTCGGCGGCCACGGCCTCGAGGGCCTCGGCGAGCTTCTCATGCACGCGTCGGCGCAGTTTGAGCTGAATGATGTCGTGGTGCTGGTCTTCCGTGAGATCGGAGGTCCACCGTGACCTGGTCAGCTCTGTGCGCAGGTCCTTGACCCGGCGGGCGTACTGCTCGTTCTGCCGGGTGAGCAGGTGCAGCTCGTGCCGGGCGGTCGCCGCGTAGCGTTCCGGATCGTAGTCGGCGTGATCACCGAGAGCGCCCACGATGATGTCGTTCTTCACCGCCATTCGGACGGCGGAAAGCGCGATCTTGAGCCCCTCGTCGACGATCACCTTAATTGCGGCCACGCTACAAAATCTTACTGTGCAGGCCTGCCGAAATCAGGGCTCCCCCTGTCGCGGTAGGGTCCTGCGCGGAGCTTAATGCGAGCGCACCGGCGACGAGAGCGGCGTGATGTAGGAGAACCCGGTGCTGTTGTTCTTGGTCATCGAGAGCACCAGCTCCATGTGCGGCTCAAGCGCGGTGACCTTGTCGAGCGGGGAACCGATGATGAGCTGGAAGCCCAGCCCCTTCCACGCCGACACGGCACGGCCGGCGAACTCGGAGTCCGATTTCACGAAGCCCTCATCGAGGAAGACCGGCGCGAAACGCGGGCGGGTGCGACTCTCGTCGCCGAGCTGGAACCGCAGGGCGGCTCCCACGACGAACGCCACCAGTTCCTGGGACTCGCCACCGCTCTTGCCGCCGAGCGACGAGTAGGTGCTGACTTCCACGCCCTCCGGGGTGGTGCGCACGGCGGTGATCTCCACGTGCCGGCGCACGTCGAGCAGCAGATCGCGCTGGGATTCCTGGCGCGGACCGTCGGCGGACTTGCGGATCAGGTTCATGAACGCCTGCAACCGGGTGAACCGGCTTTCGGTCTGCTCGTCGGTGAAGGCATCCGTGGATCCGGAGGACAGCACCTTGAGTTCCGTGCGAAACGCGGTGGCGTCATCGCGGTGGAGGCGACGCAACGCGATCTTGAGGCGGTCGCGCCCGGCTCCGAACGGCAGTGTGGTGAGGATCTCGTTGATGGGACGGAGACGATCTTCGATTTCCTCGATGGAGGAGGTGAATGCCCCGACCAGGGGAACCAGGTCCTGGCCGCTCCAGAGCGCGAGGCGGCGCTTCCACTCCTGGCGCCGATCGTGCAAGCCGAGTGTGTAGACGGCGTCAAGGATGTCCCGGTAGCTCGGGTAGGAATCGAGCGAGACGCCGATGTTCGGGTCGGGCCAGCGGCTCTGAAAGGTCTCGAAGATGCCGATCAGGGTGTTGCGGGCGCCCGCGGCGCTGTCCCGGTCCTGACTGGACTGCTCGGTGAGGCGCTCGCGCAGCCGCCTGATGGCCCCGTCGAACGCGTCGAGGTCGTGCTGGTCGGCGACAGCCGCGAACTGGGCGTCGAGGTGGGTGGCGTGTTCCTCCGACAGGGACAGCGCGGCTTCCGGATCACCGTCGATGCGGTCGAGGCGGCTGCTCACCGCATCCTGCCGGTCCACGAAGCGGCCCTGCTCGGCGACGAGGGCCTGCAGGGCAACCTCCGTGGCGTGCTTCAGCTTCTGGGCTGTTTCCAGTTCGGCGGCCAGACGCTCTTCCTCGTCTTTCAGGGCGCGCAGCACGTCACTGTCGGCGAGCACGCGCTCGCGCTCGGCCCGCTTGTCAGTGATGCGGACATCCGCGGCTTGCACGTCGATGGCCGGCCAGGCCGCGTCGACGATGAACTGGTGTGCGGCCCTGCGGGCCCGGAGGTCGGCGAGGCTCGCCCCGTGCGCAAAGGCTTCACGCGCCAGGCTGTCGGCCTCCAGCCGCAGGCGGGCCAGCTCCTCGTCGATGTCGTGCAGGCGGGTGCGGCTGGAGAAGCCGATGATCGACTTCTGGTCGCTGTTCCAGCCATGGGCGCCGCGGGAACCGTTGCGGGTCTGCCCACTCGGGGTGACCCTCGGGCCGTCCCCGACGAGGTCGGCGGCCGTGGCGACGCACTCCGCGTCGAGGTTCGCGGCCTGTACCCGGTCCCGCACCCAGCCACTGAAGGGCGAGTCCTTGAAGACGAGCTTTCCCGACACGAAGCGCGGGTCACCGTCGATCTGCTCGTGCGAGCGCAGCGGCACCCCGTCGAAGTGGATGCGCACGGGGATGCGGAGCGGGTCGATGGCCAGGCTGAGCGCGCGCAGACGAGTCTCGTCGACGAGCAGGACGCGCACGACGGAGGCCAAGGTGACCTCGGCCGCCTGGCGCCAGGCGTCCTCGCCGGGGGCCAGATCGATCAGTTCGGCGACAAAGGGCAGCTCCTCGGCGGGGATGCCCGACGCCTCGGCGATCAGCAGGCGTGCGCTGTGCAGGTGCTGGGGAACCAGACTCGCCCGCCCGGACAGGAACTGGTGCTCCTGCCCCAGGGTGCGGAGGTTCTCCTCGACCGGATAGGCCGTGCGTTGCAGCGCGCTTCTCTTGTTCTCGAGGTCGATTTCGGCAGTGGGAAAGCCGGACAGGAACCCGTCGGCCGCGGCGCGGGCCCGATCGAAGTCGTCGCCGGAGTCGATGGAGAGGCCGAGAGGCCGGATGCGCTCGTCGAACTTGGAGCGCTCGGCGGCCACGTCGTCGCGTTTGTCGGTGAGCTGGCCAAGCTCGTTCTGCAGGCTGACGAGCACGTCGCCGCCGTTGTCACGCTGCTGGCGCTGCAGGTCGGCGACACGCGCTTTCAACGCGGTCTCGGCATCCCGGGCCGTCGTGGAGCGAAGCTGGGTGTCGCGCCGCTGCACCCGGTTGACGTCGGCGGCTTCCTCGAGCAGGCTCTGCTCCGTGCGGAGCTGCCACAGCACGAACGGCGTGTCGCCGGAGCGGTGCACGCCGAAGGTGTCGATCAGGTCGGCCTTATCGGTCGCCGTCTCGTAGACGCGGTGCAGGACGGGCAGGCGTTCCAGCACCTTGGCCTTCTGCGCCTCGGCGACCATGGCGCCGTAGGACCGTTCGAGGTCTTCGAAGTGGGCAACGGCCTTGTCGGCGGCCCCGTAGGTGGACGGTTCCTCAAGCACCATCGACTTGTAGAGCCCGTCGACCGTCTTGACCTGCTGGCCGGCCTGGATGCGTGCGAGCAGCCTGAGCGCCTTGCCGCCCTCGCCGTTGGCGCCGATGCCCAGGCGGGTGTACAGGGTCTGGGCGAACGCCGCATAGGTGTCGAAGACATCCAGTTCGGGGAACCGGGATTTGAGGGCGCGCTTGTCGAACCGGGACTCGGTCACGTCGGCCAGGTCGCGCAGGTCGAGGTATCCGTCGATCGTGGCCATCTTCATGGTGATGTCGGCGAACCGGGTGGCGCCACGGGGCACGAAGTAGGCCCGTAACACTGTGAAACGGCGCTGGTTGTCGTCGATGAAGGTCATCGACACGGCACCCCAGGTGGACTCGTGGGCACCGCGGAGCACCTGGTCCTGCAGCTCCCCCGTGCCGGCCTCCCGGTTGGCGTCGGTCTTGCCCTTGAGGTAGGTCATCAGGCTGCGCTGGTCGGCGCTGCGCGCCCGCCCGGAGCCGGCGTCGTTGGAGGCGCCGTTGAAGGGGGTGTCCGACGGCATCATCAGGGCGAGGTAGGCGTCGAGCAGGCTGCTCTTGCCGGTTCCGGACGCGCCGGACACCAGGGTGGCGCTGGGCGCGAACGCAACCTCGTGGTGGCCCTGAAAGCCGCCCCAGTTCACCATCTGGAACGACTCGGCGCGCCACTGCGTGGTGCCTTCGGTGAGGCCGTCGACATAGAAGAGCGGGGAATCGTTCATGACAGGGCCTCCGGCAGGGCTTCGGACAGGAGAGGCAGATCGTCAAGATCGGTGGCATCCGGGCCGGGATCAGCGTTCTGGGTGACCAGCCACTCCAGCAGTTCGCTCAGCCGTTCCACCGGCAGCAGCACCTCGATCACGGCGGAGATGCGGAATCGGTCGGGGTCGCTGGTCTTCAGCAGCACCCGCGCCTTCGCGAGGCTGTCGACGGCGGCCGTGGCCTTTCGGGCGTCGCCCCACCGGTCGGTGGCGTGTTCGGGCCGGAAATGGCCGACGTTCTCCACCAGGTTGTCGCGGTCCACGATAACGATGTCGTGGCCGTTGGCACGCTCGCTGCGGAACCGCTGCCGCAGCAGCACGAGCAGAATGGTCTCCTCCCGCGTGTAGGACACGTCGTGCAGCAGGGTCGGGAACCGGTCTCCGCCCTCGGCGACCGCCTGCCGTTTGAATGCCACCTCGTAGTGCAGGTCGACGTGCAGATCGAGGAACATGTCGTTCAGGCGCGATTTGAGCAGGCTCTGGGAGCGCAGCAGCGTCTGCCATTCGGCCGGCTGCAGCGCGGCGGAGATGTAGCGGTGCTTCAGCAGCAGCACCAGGGTGCGACGCTGCTCCACGGTGAGTCCTCCCTCGTCGCCCTCGAAAAGGGAAAAGCTGGGCATATCGATGTCGGGGTGCTCGGCGGTGGGCTCGTCAGTCATTGTCGGATCCGTAGTTCAGGGCGGACAGCGCCGCAGTTTCGTCGTCGCTGAGCATGATTCGGGGCACCTCGAAGCTGCGGGTGGAGCCGTCGGGTCGCACGGTTTCGAATCGTTCGAGCGTCTGGGACCGGCTGACCGCATCGATCTGGGTGGCGATCTGAAGCATCCCCAGAATCTCGACCGGGCGGCGCAGGGTGACGTCGAGATCGTTGAAGGCGTCACCGACGGATGCGGCGTCGCCGTGGTTGAAGGCCGTCACGATCGCGTCGCGCAGCTCCCCCAGCAGCGGGCCGCCCTGCGTGCGCATCTCGTCGAGACTCGGTGGCGGCGGGGCGTCGTCGGAGACATCCTGCAGCTCGGGCGGCGCGCGGTGGGCGCCCGGGTCGTAGAAGCGTTCGCGGAGGTGCGGGGCGTCGAGGGTTCCCGGCATGAGTTCGGCGGTGACCGTGGAGCGGGGCCCGGCGGTCTGCATCCAGGTCGCGAGTTCCTTGTTGATCTCGCGCAGCAGGCGTTCGAGTTCGCGGTCCTTGACCACGTCGTGGTTGACGATGTGCTCGCGCAGGGTGGTCGTCAGCCCGTTGCGCTGGGTGAGCACGTCGTCGATGCCCTTGCGGATCAGGCGCACGGTGCCCATGAAGCTGCGGCGGTCGGTGGCGCTGAGTTCGAGGGCGAACGGATGCAGCAGGATCGTCTCCAGGTCGTCCCCCAGCTCCCGCAGCAGGTCGTCGTTGCGCAGCAGGGTGAAGGCCCCCTCGAAGGCGCGACCTTCCGGGGTCGAGGTCATCAGGGCATCCGTTTTGGCGAGGTACTCGTCGAGTACCTCGCTGATCGGGCGTTCCTCACCGCGGAAATCGTTGACGATCTGCCGGTGCATGGCGGCGACGGATTCCTCGACGCGTTTGAAATCGCTGGGCAGCTGGCCGATCAGGTCGACCAGGTCGGCGTAGCCCTCACGCATCTGCTCGTTCGAGACGGGCGCGATCTCGCCGCCGGCTGCGAGGCGGTCGCGCTCGGCGGCGTTCTCGGCGATCGCCCGGTCGAGGCGACGGATGCGCTCCTCCCGATCAGGGTTGGCCTGCGTGGCGCGGTGACGCACCGTGTCGACGATCGTGGTGAGACGGGATTCGCTGATCAAAGCCCGATCGCGGGACAGACTCTCGACCAGGAGCAGCGCCTCGAGTGCGTGCGAGGTGAGCGAGTAGTGTTCTTCGTCGCCCTCCCCCGTTTCGCGGTAGAGCCACTGGTCGTTCATCCACTGCACGCAGAGGGCCCGACCGGTCTTGCCCGGCACATCGCTGCCGACCGAGCGCAGGTCGGCAAGGTAGGCGTCGACCTGAATGTGCAGCAGATCGGCCCGCACGCTGCGCCGGTCGCGGCTGAAGGAGGACTTGAACACGAAGAGCACGAACGGCGCCCACTTGCGGTCCAGCAGGCGCAGGGTGGGTTTGTCGAAGGCTTCGCGCACCCGCGCCAGTTCACCCGCAAGCTCGCTCATATAGAAGTTCCTTCCCGGGCCTCCTCAAGGGTAACGGTCCTCGCGTGCGGGCCGACACGCGGGCAGGCGCTCGTGGCGCGTGTGAGACTGTCAGGACAAGCTGAAGGAGCGACACGTGACCGACCCGCGCGCGAATATGGAGGGCAACAACCTGCTCAATCTCGGTGCGCCCCACCTGGACTGGTCGAAGACGCCCGGCCGGGTGCCGGGTTTCTGGATGTCGGTCGTCAGCGTCGTCCTCGCGGTGCTGCTGCCGTTTCCCGCGCTGTTCGTTGCCCTGATCGGGCTTTCCCTTTCATTGCGGGCTTTCAGTGTGATCCCGGCCGGCGCCCGAGGGCGAGGGCTGGTGCTCGCGTCGCTGGCCCTGTCGGGAGTCGCGATTCTGGCTGTCGTCGTGCGGCTGGTTCTGGTCTTCGTCTAGCCGTCGTGTTTCAGCCGTCGTGTTTCAGCCGTCGTGTTCCAGCCGTCGTTTTCCAGCCGTCGTGTTCCAGCCGACGTGTTCCTCTCCGCGTCCTGAACGAATTCGACGGAGAATCTGGCCGAAATGTCTCAAAACCCGGCCGAAAAGCACTTGTGCTCCAAAATCTCCGTCGAATTGGTTCACCACGTCACGGCTTCAGCCGGCCCATCCCGGGGAGGAAGCGGCCGGCGCGGGCGCCGTAAGCGGCGTAGTCCGGGTGCTCGGCGACGAGCATCCGCTCTTCCCAGCGTGCCTTGCCCGCCAGCAGCAGAACGAGGGCGAGCCAGGCTACGAGATGCCAGACCGATGCACCGAGCAGCACGAGCCCAAGGCCGCAGATCATCAGACCGGTGTAGATGGGGCTGCGCACAAGACCGTAGACACCAGTGGTGACCAGAGGCGCGTGTTCCCGCGGAATCGGGCTCGCGGTGAGGGCCGGTCCGAGGCCGAGCATGCCGAGCACGGCGAAGACCGCGCCGGCGACAGCAAGCACGATCGCGCCAAAGACAACGGCGAGGTGCACCGGCCACAGTGTGCCGTGGGGCAGGAGGGCCAGGGCCAGGAGCAGCAGGAACTGGGCCGACACCAGGGCAATTGCGAGCGCACGCTTCATGGCTTGAGGCTACGCCCTGACCTGCCTCGGCTTGCACGTATTCGCGACCCCGGAGGAGATCGCGGATGTCACGAACACTGCGGCCGTTACGATCCCGGCCAGCTTCTTGTCCTCCTCGTAGCCGGCCAATGCCCAGCCGCCCTTGTCGGTCTGGGCTCCCGCGAGCACGAGAGGGAGCTTCAGCAGACATTGTGACCCTGGACGCCGGCCCTAGAAGGGCGGTGGGTCGTCGACGGCGCCCGGAGGCTCGAAGGGTATTGCCGGATCGGACCTGTAGTGGAGACCGCTGGGCGCGGTCCAGTGGAGCTCGCCGCGCGGCGACTGGGTCACCGTCCAGTTGGTTTGGGTCTTCAACCGGTGGTCGGGCGCGCAGAGGCTGGCGAGGTTGTCGTACCGAGTGATGCCGTCTTCTTGCCATTCGTGGCTGTGGTCCATCTCGGCGCGGGCCGCCGGTCGGTTGCAGCCGGCGAATCGACAGGTTTCGTCTCGAATCACAAGGAGCCGCCGGAGGTCCTTCGGCACCCGGTACTGATCTCGGCCGACCGACAGCATCACGCCGGTCTCGGGATGGACCAGGATGCGAGTAAAGCTCGGCGCTCCGGCCGCCAGTTCCCGGGCCGTCTCGGGGTCGATCGGCCCGCACCCCTCAAGGTGACCCGGCTCGTCGCTGCGGCCGAGGAGGGTGAGCACCGGCACCGTCACGTTCACGGTGGCGCGGATGCCCCGGCCGAGCCCCGCGGGGGTGACGCCGTCGACCACCAGTGCCGCGAAGGCATCCGCTCGGAGCTGGGCCAGGGTGCGGTGCTCGTCGGGGCCCTGCAGACTGGCCGCCATGTCGTTGACTCGGTGGAAAATCGCCTGGGCAACCGGCAGCTGCTGGTAGCTGTGCAGCCACCCCATGCCGTCTGCGGCCGGCTCGAACATGAGGGTGCGGTCGGCCTGGCTCTTGCTGCGGCGCACGGTAATCGACTCCGGATGCGACTTCTCCCGCAGGCGGCGGGCCGTGCGGTCGAACTGGGGCACGGTGAGCCGTTTCGCCTGGGGCAGCATCTCGGCCTCGAAGGCGGCGCGGGCCGCCGTCGGAAGAGAATTGGCGTGCTCGATCAGGACCCGCACGTGCGCGTAACTGATCTGGCCGGCCGCGAGGGCATTGCGGCTGGCGGTGAACGTGCCGGTGAGCGCCTCGCTCTGCGCCATCAGATTGGAGGCCGAAGCCTGGGAGATGTGCAACGCACAGGCGAGTTCGGAGATCGCGGTGCGGTAGGCGATCTCAAGGGCGTTCCACCGGGAACCGGCCACGCCGGCCGAAACCGAACCGCTGTCGACCGCGCTGTCGGCCGCGCTGTCGGCAGGCGGCGTGAGCCCCTGTTCGACGGCCTCGGCCCGAGCCGTCCGGCGGGCGCGATCACGTTCGACGGCAAGCTCATTGGACAGGCACCAGGCCCGCACCTCGTCGACCGCCTCGGCCCGCGCCGCCGACGCCGCGGCGAGCAGTCGGTCGGCGGCCGCGGCCGCGGAGACCAGCTCGGCCAGGACACTCATTCTGCGATCGAGGGAAGCCGCATCACCGGACGTTTCGGCCGTCACGACGCCGAGCGCGCCGCCGTCGTCAAGCTCTTCGATGTCGAAGTTCTCGATGTCGCTGAGATCGGCCAGGTTTTCCATACCCTGATTTTAGCACTGATGGAATCTCAGTTCTAGAAATACGCAGAAAATCTACATGACTTTTCGAAGATGTTGACCATCAGTACCAGCCCGAGGCCACCGACTTGTACCACGCTCCACAGGGATCGCCGTAGCGCTCCGCGATGTAGTTCAGACCCCAGGAGATCTGGGTGGCCGGGTTGGTCGCCCAGTCGGCGCCGGCCGAGGCCATCTTGCTGCCGGGCAGGGCCTGCGGGATGCCGGTGGCACCGCTCGAGGCGTTGTAGGCGTTGACGTTCCAGCCGGACTCCTTGTTCCAGAGACTGACCAGGCATCCGAGCTGGTCGGCGCCCCAGCCGTACTTGGACGCCATCATGTCCCGGGCGATCGCCTGGGCTCCGCTGGGGTTCGTGGGGGCGGCGGGGCGGGGCGGTGCCGGGGCGGGCGCGACCGGCTTGGGTGCTGCCGGCTTCGGAGCCGCCGCCTGGGCATCCGCGGCAGCCTGGGTATCCGCGGCAGCCTGAGCAGCTGCGGCGGCCTGAGCAGCTGCGGCAGCCTGACCAGCAGCCGCGGCCTGCTCCGCGGCGATGCGATCGGCCTCGGCGGTCGAGGCCTTCACGACCTCGGCTTCGGCAGTGACCTGCTCCACAAGATCGAAAACTCGTTCGGGAGCCAGAAGCGAGTACTCGCTGAGCGAGGCGACGGTGCTCGAGAGCGCCGAGACATCCGTCTTGCCCTGGGCCGCCGCGATCACGCCGGTGGCACCGGCAAGGGCGGTGCGGGCGCTCGCGGAGGCGTGGGCCGGGACGACTCCGTCGAGACTGCCTGCCTGCTCGGGATGAGGGCCGGTGGCGGCTGCCAGAGCTGCGGTGGCAATGATGCGTTTCTTTTGCTCGTCCGCGGCAGCCTGCGACGCAGACTGGGCGGAGAATCCACTGCCCACGATGGCGCCAACGGCGATGACGGCGCCGGCCACGAGTAGGCGGCTTCGTCCACGCCGGCGACGCGTTTCCTGATGGCGGGTGAGTCCGACGTCGGTGCCGATCGCGGCTGCCGCACGGACCGGAGTGGCGTCTGATTCAGGGTTTGAACTGGGGAAAAGGACGGACAAAGGGGAAGACGAGTCTGAGTTTGGCATAACTTTCACTGGGCGAATCGCGCGCGGCTGCGCTCACGCTTCTTTTTCGACGTTCCTCGGTCGGGGACCCGGCCGGGCGAACCTTCAAGACTGCCCGGGATTTCTGGACATATCCTCATTTTTAGCTGGCAAAGCACTGGCAAAGCAGGGTGGCGGGATTGCCCAAAAGTCGACTTGGTGGGCCGAAATCCGGATGGTCGTGATGCAATGGTCCGTGATGTCACAACGCACCGCCCCACCGCACCGCTTCGTCTATTCGGCCGATGGAGTCAACCTGGCCACCTACGAATTCGGAGATTCGAGCGCCCCCACCGTGCTCGCCGTGCACGGCTTCGCCTCCAGCGCCGTCGCCAATTGGCACGTCACCGGCTGGACGCGCGATCTCATCCGCGCCGGCTTCCACCTGATCGCGATCGACCAGCGCGGGCACGGCCTGAGCGACAAGCCCCGCTCCCCCGCCGACTACACGATGGAGGCGTTGGTCGACGACGTGTTGCAGGTACTCGACGCCTACCTGCTCGACGAGGTCGCCTACGCGGGATACTCCCTCGGCGCCCGCGTGGGCTGGCAGGCCGCCCGCGAACTGGAGGGACGCATCTCGCGGGCCGTGCTCGGCGGCATACCCGACGGCGACCCCCTCAGACGCTTCAAGGTCATGGATGCCCGCGCTCATATCGAGCACGGCACCGAGGTCGCCGACCGCCTTACCGGGGCATACCTGACCATGGCCCGCGCGCTGCCCGGCAACGACCTCAAAGCCCTCGTGGCCCTCGTCGAGGGAATGCGCGGCGGCCCCCAACCCGGCGCCGACAACGCGCCGACTCAGCCCGTGCTCTTCGCCACCGGGACCAAAGACAGCATCCTCGAGGCCTCCAAGGTACTTGCCGCGGCCACGCCGAGCGGAGGATTCTTCGAGATCCCCGGGCGCAATCACTTCAACGCCCCGACGTCACGCGCGTTCCGGGAGGCGGCGATCGAGTTCTTCCGGAGCGGGAGCAGCAGCGGGAGGGTCGAGGTCCCCCTGCTCTGCTGATCTGCGCTCATCGGGGCAAAGACTTTCGATCGCGGCGTCGGCGTCGTCATCGGGCTTGTGGCTGGAGGTGCAGCGGCCCTCCTCTGGTTTGTTGGTTTGTCGTCGCCGCAGGAATTGCGATGCTCGAACGAGGAACGTCGAGCAAGGCCCGTCGGTCTTTGAACCAGCGCACCACTCCCCTCTCGGCGGGAATCGCGATGGCAAGAACGCGCGGAGTCTTCGCCGGCGCCGTGACCGTGACCGTTCTGGTGCCCGCGCACAACGAAGAGACATCGATCTTCGCGACACTGTCATCGCTGCTCGCCCAGTCGCACCGCCCGGAACGCGTCGTGGTCGTGGCGGATAACTGCACCGACGGGACCGTCGACATTGCCCGATCGCTGGGGGTGGAGATCTTCGAATCTCGCCGGAACACATTCAAGAAAGCCGGGGCGCTCAATCAAATCCTGAAGGTGCTCTTACCGGGCCAGGGCGACAACGACCTCATCATGGTCCTGGATGCCGACACACGTCTCGACGACGGCTTTCTGGAAGCCGCCGTTGGTCGCTTCACCAGCGATCGTGCGCTGATGGCGGTCGGTGGGTTGTTCTCCGGAGAGGAAGGTTTGGGGCTTCTCGGTCAGTTCCAGCGCAACGAGTACATTCGGTACTCCCGTGACAGTCGCCGTCGCCGGGGCCAGCGGGGATGTCTATGACACCGCCGCGCTCACGGAAGACAACGAACTCACCATTGCCCTGAAGTCGCTGGGAGCGCTCATCATCTCTCCCTCAAAGTGCACGGTGGTCACCGAGGTAATGCCAACCGTTCGCACTCTGTGGGTACAACGCCTGCGCTGGCAACGGGGCGCGTTGGAGAACATCGGGGCATGCGGCGTCTCACCCTTCACCTTCCGGTACTGGGCCCAGCAGTTGGGCCTGGGCTACAGCTTCATCGCGCTCAGCGCGTTCCTGCTGCTCATGCTTGTGACGCTTCTGGCGATCGATTCGTGGGTCTGGTTTCCGTTCGGGCTGGCCTCGGTCTTGTTTTCATCGCCGAACGTGTCGTGTCGGTCTGGGCGGGCGGTCTACGGGCACGCCTGCAGGCGCTCACGCTTTTCCCCGAGCTGATCTTCGATGTGTTCCTAGACCTCGTCTTTGTCAAGGGGATCATCGACATCACCCTGGGCCGGCAGGCACAGTGGGGCCATGTCATCCGCTCCGCACCCAACGACGAACTGCAAAGGGTGGCCTGATCCATCATGGTTGATGCTCTCCACGCCCTGGTTCCGGTCGGAATCCTCCTTCCGTCAACGGTGCTCCAATCGGACGAATTCGCCATCCTTGCGGCGTTCGTCGCCATCAATACGGTCATGTTCGCCGCACTCGCGGTCGCGAAGATCCTCCCGAAGCCACACCCCACGGATTGGTTTCGCGTACGCAACCGCCGGGCTTCAACCAGGAGCATCCATCCGGACGAATGCCTCTAGCGTCGAACGCCTGAGCCCTCAGGCGGCCGCGGCCGCCTGACTGGTGAACGCAGCACGACGGTCGAGGTGGATCCCGGCGAGCATGCACCGCACTGAGCCGCCGGCGAGTTCGATCGTGGGCACGTCAAGCGGCAGGATCGTGCAGCTCTGCTCGATGATCCGGCGCTGCTCGGCAGTCAGACTGCCGAGGGCGCGGCGGGAGAGCGCCAGCATTCGTCCGTTCCGTCCGTGCAGTTCGATCGCGTTGCCGGCGTAGTTGCGGATCTGATCGCGGTCGAGGGCGAGCACCTGCCGATCCTGCGCCGCCAGGCGCTCCACGACGTGGCTGCGCCGGGCCGGCGACTCGATCAGGTCGAGACCGACCAGGGCGAAGTCCGTGGCGATGCACATCATGACGTTGGTGTGGTAGATCGGCGTGCCGTTCTCGTCAGACGCGTCGAAGACGATGGGCTCGTAGCCGAAGTTGGTGCAGAACCGTTCGAGCGCGATCGGGTCGGCCCGCCGCGACCGGGCCACATAGGCGATGCGCGCCGCATGGTCGAGAACCATGGCGCCGGTTCCCTCGAGGAAGACGTCGTCGAGTTCGAGACCGGAGTAGTCGACGACATCCTGCACGCGGTAGCGCTGCTTGAGCATCTCGACGATGTCACCCCGGCGCTCGGTGCGCCGGTTCGGCGCGTGCATCGGATAGAGCGCCACGTGACCCCCGGCGTGGGTCGAGATCCAGTTGTTGGGGAACACGCTGTCGGGGCGGCCCGGCCCGTCGTCATCGAACAGGTGCACCGCGATGCCCTGCGCCTCCAGTGTGCCTGCTACCTGGGTCACCTCGGCGTAGGCGGCCTCGGCCACCAGGGCGGCGTCGTGCCCGGCGTCCCGTGACTGGAAAGCGTTGTCATGGGCCGTCTCGGGGTTCGGCGAGAAGAAATGTGGCCGGATGAGCACCACGGCCGATGGGGCCTGCACGGACACCGGGGTCAGACGAGGACGGGCGCGCCCGCGGTGACCAGACCGAAGAGGTCTTTCGGGTCATCGGGGTCGGCGACGAGGTCGATATCGGTGTAGAACGAGGTCTGGTCGACGGCATCCTGCAGGAAGCGGAGCGCCGAGAAGTCCTCGATGGCGAAGCCCACGGAGTCGAAGACCGTGATCTGCTCTGCCGAGGTGCGGCCGGCGGCCTCGCCGAGGAGCACCTGCCAGATCTCGGTGACCGGGAATTCGGGGTGCATCTGCTGGATTTCGCCCTCGATACGGGTCTGCGCGGTGAATTCCACGAAGACGTCGGCGCGGTGCAGGATGCCCGCGTCGAGCTCCGTTTTGCCCGGGCAGTCGCCGCCGATGGCGTTGATGTGCACGCCGGGGCCGACCATGGCGTCGGTGAGTACGGTGGCATTCGCCTTGTCCGCGGTGCAGGTCGTGATGATGTCGGCGCCGGTCACGGCATCCGTCGCCCCGGTGGCGACCATGATCTCGAAACCGAGCGGAGCCAGGTTGCGCACGAATTTGGCGATGGCATCGGGATCGGTGTCCCAGACGCGGAGCCGGTTGATGCCGAGGAGCCCACGGAAGGCGAGCGCCTGGAACTCCGACTGGGTGCCCGTGCCGATCATGGCCATGGTGTGGGCGTCGGGGCGGGCGAGCGCGCGCGCGACCATGGCCGAGGTCGCGGCGGTGCGGAAGGCCGTGAGCACGGTCATCTCGGACCAGAAGGTGGGGTAGCCGCTCTGCACGTCGGCGAGGACCCCGAACGCGGTGACGGTCTGCAGGCCCCGCGACGGGTTCGACGGATGACCGTTGACGTACTTGAAGCCGTAGGTGACGCCGTCGCTCGTGGGCATGAGTTCGATCACGCCGAGCGGTGAGTGGCTGGCCACGCGCGGCGCCTTGTCGAAGGTAGGCCAGCGGCGGAAGTCCCGTTCGAGGTACTCGACCATGTCGGTGAGGATGCGTTCCACACCCGTCGCGGCGGCCCAGCGGTTGATGTTTCCTACGTCTACAAAGCGCACCACGTGCGTCTCCCCTCGTTCAGGTTTACAACCATATGCATGGGCGATGTGCAGCCGCCATTTGATTATTGCCGCATTCTGTCCAGATGACTATGCATTGTGCGCTCAATATACATACACTATGTGCAATGTATCCCCTCGATGACCTCGACCGCCGCCTGCTCTCCGTCCTCCGCGTGAATGGCCGCGAGCCCGTGGCCAGCCTCGCCCGCGACCTCGGTGTCACCCGGTCCACGGTCAACAGCAGGCTCAAGAGGCTGACCGATTCGGGAACCGTCGTGGGTTTCGGCGTGCGGATCAGGGAGGACCGCGACCCGAACTCGATTCGGGCCATCACCCTGATCGAAGTGGAGGGGCGCGCAATCACGAAGGTGATCCACGCCCTTCGCGGCTTTCCGGAGGTGAAGGCCCTGCACTCGACCAACGGCGGTTGGGACCTCGTCGCCGAGCTGCGCACCGACACCCTGGCCGACTTCGACCGGCTGCTCGGGCAGGTGCGCTCGATCGAGGGCGTGCTCAACAGCGAGACCAGCCTGTTGCTCAGCTCGGTGTCGAGCGAGGAACTGCCGGGCACCCGCGGGTTGTCGCAGAACTGAGGCTGCCAGCACCTCCGCGCCTCACCCGCGCTACATTCATGCCGGCTTCTTGACGACGCGGCACTTCGATACTTCCCTGATGGTGCGTGGGCGCACGTTCGTTGACCGGATGCGGGAGGTGGAGGCAGGCTACCGGAAGGTGAGCCGGGAGCTGACGTTGTCGGACTGGAACAACGAGCCCCACAGCAAGACCGTGCTCGACGGCCTCGCGCGGCTGACCTCGGCGCTGCAGTAGCCTGCCTCCGGGGTGAGGCTAGTCGCGCGTGATCTTCCAGATGCCGTCGGCGAGGTCCTTGTCGGGGTGCTGCACCGTAGCGAACAGCTCCTTCGGGTTCTTGCCGAAGTAGATCCCGGTGGTCTCGGCGCCTTCATCCGTCAGCGAGGCGAAGAGCTCGACGCTGTCGGACGCTCCGTCGTGGTCTCGGTCCTTTTCGGCCCGGAAGATGTCGCTGAAGCTGTTGTCTTCCGTGATCCAGAGGGCGCCGTCGGGGCCCTCGGCAAGGTTGTCCGGGTTGTTGAACCCGCTGACCCCGGCGGCCTTGTCCTCGACCGGCACGTTCACGCCGGCCTCGACGAAGCTGCTGACGGTGAGCTTCGACAGGTCGATCGCGACCACACGCTCCTCGGAAGTGTTGGCCACGTAAAGGGTCTGGCCGATGATCTCGACGTCTTCCGGGCGACCGAATTCGGTGGCGCTCACCGCGTTGGCCGCGGCATCCGCGTCGACGCGCACCTGCGCCTGGTCGAGGGCCACCCATTCGAAGGCGCCGACCTTCTCGGTGAAGGTGGCCTGGTTCCACTTTTGCGCGGCATCCGTCAGCCCGGTGATCTTGAGGGCGTGCAGCCGTCCCTGGGAGAGGTCGCCGCGAACGGTCGGCACGAACTTGAAGATTGAGCCGCCGTTGAGTTCGTCGATGACGATGACGGAGCCGTCGGCCGTGACGTCGATGCCCTCGTGACGTTGCGCTCCGAGCTCGGTGCGCTCCTCGATACGCTCGACCGTGGTCGGGTCGTTCTTCGCGAAGAACAGTTCGAAGACCTTGCCGCCGGTGGTCTCTTCCGTGACGAGGAGGCTGCCCCAGGGGGTCCAGCGGATGCCATCGAGACGGTTCCAGTCCGCGCGCTGCGCGATGACGCTGACCGCACCGGTCTTCAGGTCGGTCACAGAGACGGCGCCGTTCGAGCCGACCTCGTAGGTGTTGTAGAGGAAGCGGCCGGCCTGGGCACCGGTCTCGTTCTGGGTGTTCATGTCATGCAGGTCGTCGACGCCGGGGTAGACGTCGAGCACGGTTTCGTCGTGCACGAGGGTCTGGGTGAAGCCCTCCGGTAGCAGGTACGGCTGGGTCCAGTCGGTGCTGCCCATGCCGTAGGCGGAACCGGCGAGAGGCACGAAATCGAACGGGCCGGTCGCGGCGAGCGCGGCAGGGGCGATGCCGACGACTGCGGTGGCAGTGGCGGTGGCGGTGAGGGCAAAGACAGCGATCTTTTTGCGCAAGGCGCGACTCCTTCATAGGGGGTAGGTACAACGCCATCGAATCTATGAGCCTCATGCTGACGCCCGGAGGTCTCCCGGTCTCCAGCCGGTGTCGGCCCGGTGAACACTCGGTGCCCCCGTCTCAGCGCGTGACAGGAACCAGACTTCACCCGCCGCTGGGTATTCTGGAGCACATGAAGCTGACAGCACTGGCCACCCTGACCCTGGTGGGGGCGCTGGCCTTGAGCGGATGCACCACCGGCGCGCCCGAGACCGACACCACCCCCGCCGCCTCCTCCGCCACCGCCGCTCCGGCCGACGGGGCCTGTGCCGGCGTGAGCGTCGTCGTCGACTTCGGCGCGCTCGACGCCCCTGAGATCACGGACTGCGTCGACACCGCCACCGCCACCGCCGGGACGATCACGGCCAGCACGGTTCTGGCGACCGCCGGTGTGGAAACCGAGGGCACCGTGGAGTGGGGCGACCAGGTGGTCTGCCGCGTGGGCGGCCGCCCGGCCGCCGACGAAACCATCAAGGTGGCCGGCGAAACCCCGTTCACCGAAACCTGCGCGTCCATGCCCGCCGCTGCCGCTTACTGGGCGCTCTGGGTCAAGCCCACCGCCGACGCGGAGTGGGAGTACGCCCAGGAGGGCCTCGGCAGCCTCGAGCTGGAACCGGGCCAGTCCGTCGGCCTCATCTTCACGACCGGCACCGAGACGCCCACCCCCGGAAGCTAATGCTGCGCTTCCGGTTTTCCCCCCTGCGCTCGGCGGCGCTGCTTGCCGGAGCGTTCGTGGGCATCCGGGTGCTCTACCGGGTGGCCTTCAGCGGGGCATCCGGCGGCGGCCTGTTGCTGCTCGACCTCCCGCGCCTGCCGCTCGATGGGCCGTTCAACCACATCGCGTTGTTCGGGCCCGTCACGACCGGAGGCCTCGGCAATGCCGCCCTGAGCGCGCTGCCCTTCGCTCTGGTGATCCTCGGGTTCGGAGTGCTCAACGCGCTCGTCGACGTGCGCCGCTTCTTCGCCCGGGGCGCTAACCGGGGCCCGCTGCGCGCCCTGTCGCGGTCGCTCGTGATCGCCTGGGCGACGTTCCCGGCACTGATCGACGCGGTGCGCCGGGTGCGCACGGCCAGTGCGTTGCGCGGCGAACGGTCGGCACCGGCCCTGCTGGTGCCGGTCTTCGAGCAGACCGTGGAACGGGCGCTCGGCCTGGCTGCGTCCATGGAGTCCCGCGGGTTCGCCGCCACGCGGGCGGCAGCCGGCGAGTGTGAGAAGCCGGTCGTGATGACGGATGCCGCACTCGGCTTCGAGGGTGAGCGGTGGCACCTCGAGGGACTCACCCTCGACCTCGCTCCCGGCACGCTGACCGTGATCGCCGGTTCGACCGGATCGGGAAAGACCAGCCTGCTGCACAGCATGAGCGGTCTCTTCCAGCACTTCGCCGAAGGCACCCAGCACGGTTCGATCGAGGTGGGCGGCGCCGACCGCGCCGCCACTCCCCCGCGCGAAACGGCCGGCTTCGTCGGACTTGTCACCCAGAACGTGCGGCTCTCCTTCGTGGCCGAAACCGTGCCGGACGAGATCGGCTTCGCCCTCGCGGTGCGCGGCATCGCACCGGTCCTCGTGGAGCAGCGGGTGCGCGACGTGGCCGAGCGGCTGGGGATCGAGCATCTGCTCGGCCGCGGCACCTCGGAGCTCTCGGCGGGCGAGGCCAGTCTCGTCGCCATCGGCGCCGCCCTGGTCAACCAGCCGATCCTGCTGCTCGTGGACGAACCTCTGGCCGATCTCGACACCCCGGCCCGGGAGCGCGTGGTGCAGGTGCTCGACCGCCTGGCCCACGAGACCCAGGTCTGCGTCGTGGTCGCCGAGCACAACACCCGGGAGTGGTCGAATTCGGCGGATGCCTGGCTCGAGCTCCGCGGTGCGCGCGTGCATGCGCTCGGCCCGGGCGAGCGGCCGAGTGCGCTGGTCGCGGCGGAGCAGGCGGCGGAGCAGGCAGCACAGCAGGGTCAGAGCACCCTGACCACCCCCGCCACCGGGCCTGCGGGGCCGCTCGCGAGTATCCGTCACCTCACGGTTCTGCACGGGAGCGAGCGGGCGGTCGACGATGTGTCGCTGGACCTCTACGCGGGCGACCTGGTGGCGCTCGAGGGTCGGAACGGCGCGGGCAAGAGCAGCCTGCTGCGCGCGATCGCCCTTTCGGCGACGCGAGGCAGCGTGCTCGTGGCCGGGCGGGACGTGGCGCAGCTGCGCCCCCGATACCGCCGCACGGCTGTGGCCCTGGTGCCGGAGAATTTCGACGATCTGCTCTTCGCCGTCACGGTGGCCGAGGAGTGCCGCCGGGCCGACCGCCGGCTGAAGCCCCCGGCCGGGAAGGGAACCGGGATCGGAACCGCGCTCCGGTTCGCGAACCTACTCGGGCTTGGCACCATGGCGGAGGCGGCGCACCTGATGCGGCGGCATCCGCGGGACCTCTCGGCCGGCGAACGCCTCTGCCTCGTGATGGCCATCCAGCTGGCCGCCGAGCCGCGGGTGCTGCTGGTGGACGAACCGACGCGCGGCCTCGATCCACAGGCCCGGGCGATCGTCGCCGCCGCGCTAGTGCGCGCCTCGAGTGACACGTCGGCGGTCCTGTTCGCCACCCACGACCGCGACTTCGCCCGGTCCCTGGCGACGAAGACGGTCATCATGGCCGCCGGCCTGCTCACCGAACCGGAACCGGTGCGGTCATGAGGCGCACCGGCTGGACGGGCTGGACCGCCTGGGTGCTCGGCGGCGGCAGTATCCTCGCGGCCGCCGGCTTCGCCTGGCCGTTCTTCGCCTCGGCGCTGCCGGAGAACGCCCAGTCGGCCGCGCCGGTCGTGGCCTTCGCGCTCGTGCCGGCCCTGATCGTGGCCCTCGCTCTCACCCTCGACGGGGAGATGTACACGGCCAAGACCGTGGCCCTGCTGGGGGTGCTCTCCGCGGTCGGCGCCGCCGTGCGCATCGCGGGCACCGGCGTCGGCGGCGTCGAGGCCGTGTTCATCCTGCTGATCCTGGCCGGTCGCGCCTACGGGGCCCGCTTCGGGTTCCTGCTCGGCCTGCTCACCATCGCGGTGTCCTCGGCCCTGTGGGGTGGGTTCGGCCCGTGGACCCCGTTCCAGATGTTCGCCTGCGGCTGGGTGGGAGCCGGGGCGGCGCTGCTGCCGCGCATCCGTTCCGCACATATCGGCGCGGCCCGCCTCGAGATCGCGATGCTCGTGGCCTACGGCATCGTGGCGTCCTACCTCTTCGGACTGGTGATGAACCTCTGGTTCTGGCCGTTCGCGGTGGGCTCGGGCACCGACATCTCCTATGCGGCCGACGCCACGCTCGGCGAGAACCTCGCCTCCTTCGCCCTGTACACGCTCGTGACGTCGACCCTCACCTGGGACACCGTGCGCGCCATCACCACCACGGTCGGGATCGTGCTGGTAGGCCCGGCCGCACTGGCCGCTCTCCGCCGAGCGAAGCTGGGCCGGCCAGGCAGGGCCGCCCGACCACCCCAGGCCGAACCGGCTACACCGGCTACACCGGCTACACCGGCTACACCGAGAAGTACTTCCCTTCCGGGTGGTGGAACACGAACGCATCCGTCGACTGCTCCGGGTGCAGCTGCAGCTCCTTAGACAGCACCACACCCATCCGCTCAGGCCTGAGTAGTTCGACGACCGTGCGGCGGTCCTCCATCTCGGGACAGGCCGGGTAGCCCAGCGAGAACCGGGTGCCGCGGTACTCGAGCTTGAACATGCCGGCCAGTTCGACCGGGTCTTCGGCACCCAGGCCGAGCTCCTCCCGCACCCGGGAGTGCCAGTATTCGGCCAGCGCCTCGGTGAGCTGCATGGTCAGCCCGTTGAGCTCCATGTAGTCGCGGTATCTGTTCTCGGCGAAGAGCTTTGCCGTGACCGTGTCGACGTTCGCTCCGGCCGTGACCAGTTGGAGGGCGACGACATCCGTCTGGCCGGATTCGCGTGGGCGAACGAAGTCCGCCAGGCACAGGTGCCGGTCGCGCCGCTGCCGGGGGAAAACGAATCGCAGGCGTTCGGAATCCACGGTGCCGCCGGAGCCGCCGTCGGGGGCGGGCAGGCCGGCGACCCCCAGCACGCCCGACGGGTCGTCGCCGTGGTGCAGCACGACGAGGTCGTTGCCCTCGCTTGAGGCCGGGAAGTAGCCGTAGGCGACGGAGGCGTCGAGTATGCCCTCGGCGAGGATGCGGTCGAGCCAGTAGCGCAGCCGGGGTCGGCCCTCGGTGTCCACCAGATGCTGGTAGCTCTTGCCGTCGTCGCCGCGGCTGGGCTTCAGACCCCACTTCCCCATGAACGTGGCCCGCTCGTCGAGGAACGTGGAGTACTCGGCCAGCGCGATCCCCTTGACGATGCGGGTGCCCCAGAACGGCGGAACGGGCACGGGGTTGTCGGCGACCACATCGGAGCGGGACGGCATGGCGTCCGGCTCCGTGACGGTGAGCAGACTGCGCTTGTGGATGCGCTTTTTGAGCGGCGGCAGACCCACGGATTCCGGGTCGGCGCCCCGCGCGACGGCGACCAGCGGCTCCATCACCGCCAACCCTTCGAAGGCATCCCGCGCGTGGCGCACCGTGCCGTCGAACAATTCGGCACGGTCCTCCTCGACGTAGGCCCGTCCTACAGCATGGTGCCCATGGCGCCGTCGGCGATGACGACCCGGACGTTCAACGCATCCAGCAGAGCCTGGGCCCGCATCGGTCGCACGGCGTCGGTGTGCAGGGCGTCGTGTGCACGGGCTTCGCTCATCGGCCCAGCTCGACCGGGCCGCCCGCCGCGCAGCTCCGTGTAACGCGCCGTGGCCTCGGGCACCGCAGGGGACGCGACTGCGTCAGGCCGGCGAGCCGCCGGCGATCTCGTAGGACCACAGCTCACTGCTGATGCCCATGGGCCGGGCCGGTGCTTCGCCCTCCGTCGGGGCGTCGCCGCGGTGACCCTGCGCGAAAGACGGCGAGGTCAGCCAAGCCTGGAAGGACTCCTCGTCGGCCCAGCGGGTGACGACCAGCCAGGTGCTGCGACCATCCGTCGGCTTGAGTAGTTCGAAACCCTCGAAACCCGGTCGGTCGTCGACCGCACCGGCTCGGGCGGCAAACCGGAGGGCCAGCTCGTCGCCGTTGTCGCCGGGCACCGTGATGGCGTTGATTTTGATGATCGTCATGGGGTTTCTCCCTCTCGTGGATGCACTGTTTATTCCTCCCATGCTGTCACCCTCGGCGGCAACGACCTCACCCTGCGGGCTCTCGCCAGGCCCGATGCCTATGCTGGTGTCACAATGCGACTCTTTCTGATCCGTCACGGCCAGACGCCCGCGAATGTGCTCGGCCAGCTCGACACCGCTCACCCTGGCCCTGGCCTGACCGAGCTCGGGTTCCGGCAGGCCTCAGTGATTCCGGATGCCCTGCGCCTCGAGTCAATCGACGCCATCTTCGCGTCGACGCTCGTACGCACCCGGCTCACGGCCGAGCCGCTGGCGACCGCGTTGCAGCTCGACGTTCAGGTGGCCACCGGGCTGCACGAGATCGAAGCTGGCGCGCTCGAGGGACTTAGCGACCGGGCATCCATTCGCACCTATTTTGAAACCGTGCTGACCTGGGTCACCGGGGACCTCGCGGCCAGGATGCCCGAAGGCCTGGACGGGAACAGCTTCTTCTCCCGGTTCGACGCCGATATCGCTTCTGCCGCCGCCGGTGCCGACACGGCGGCGGTGTTCAGCCACGGCGCGGCGATCCGCGTGTGGACCGCGGCCCGCGCCAGCAATGTGTCGCCCCTGTTCGCGGGCACGACCGACCTCGAGAACACGGGGATGGTCGAGTTGTCCGGCTCTCCCGAAGACGGTTGGACCCTCGTGTCGTGGGCCGGCCTCAGCGTGGGCTCACCGGGCGGACCGCAGCTGCTGTCGCTCAAGGTGCACTGAGTCCTCCGCCATTGGTTGTCTCGCGCGGTTGTGTCGCGCGGTTGTGTCGCGCGGTTGTGTCGCGCGATTGTGTCGCGCGGTTGAATTACGCCCGGAGGGCCAAACCAATTCGACGGAGATTTCAAGGAAAAATCCGGTTTTCGGGCTGTTTTGGGGCAATTTGGGCAGAATCTCCTTCGAATTCGTTCGGGACGAGACGCTACACCGGCCTGACCGACGCCCAGCGCCTGTCCATGATCGGCATCACGCCGATGATCGGGCTGAACGACACGGGAGAGGTCTGCTCGCTCACCGACACGACCAAGGTCGGCAAGTTCGCCAAGGCGAACGCGCTGAACTACCTCGGCTGGTGGGAAATGACCCGGGACCAGCCGTGCACCGGCGGGATCGCCGCGTACATGTGCTCCGGGGTGAGCAACCCGCAGTGGTCGTTCTCCCGGGCGTTCGTGGCGGCCACCAACTAGCCGCACGCCACTCAGCACCGAAAAGACGCATGCCCCTGCCCGGCCGGGTGGGGGCATCCGTTGCTTCATCGGCTGAAACGGCTACACGTGGTCGCGCCAGCTGTGCTGCGGTGCGTAGCCGAGCATCCGTCGGGCCTTGTCGATGGAGAGCAAGGTGTCGTTCTCGCCGACCTCCCGGAGTTCGACGCCGGGGAAGACCTCGGCGGCCAGCTCGGCGTTCGGCCGGCTCATCACCGTGTCGGCGGCGGCGATGATGAACGCCTCGAAGCCCGGCTTCGCGTTCTGCAATGACCGCAGCACGGCCTGGGCGCCGTCACGGCCGTCGATGTAGCCCCACAGGTTCCACTTGCGCAGGGTGGCGTCGGCGTCGAAGGCGGGGAAGGCCGCGTAGTCCTCCGGGTCCTTCACGTTGGAGAAGCGCAGAGCCGTGATGCTGAGTTCGGGATCCCAGCGGGTGAGCTGGATCGCCAGCTGCTCCTCGAGGTGCTTCACCAGCGAGTAGGTGCTTTCGGGCCGGGCCGGGTACTCCTCGTCTACGGGAATATAGGGCGGGTCGATGTCGAACGGGAGACCGAGCACAGTCTCGCTGGACGCGTAGACCAGCTTCTTGATGCCCGCCCGCCGGGCCGCCTGGAACACGTTGTAGGTGGAGAGGATGTTGTTGTGGAACGTGGCCACGTCGGGAACCAGGCCGGGAGCCGGGATCGCGCCCAGGTGCACGATGGCGTCGAACCCGCTATGCCGGTCATCGACACCGAGGACCGCGTCGACGACCTGGCCGTAGTCTGTGAGGTCCACGACCACCAGATCGTGGCTGCGGGCACCGTCGCGGTCGAGGTTCAGTACCTCGTGGCCCTCGGCGACGAGGTACGTCACGACGGTCCGGCCGAGCTTTCCGCTTCCACCAGTGACAACGATCTTCATGCGGGACTCCTTTGTGTGGGCGGTGCTGCGGATGCAGCGCTGCGGCATCCGTGCCGGGTCTCGGCAGCTAGGACGACACGAACAAGCGTACGACTGCACGGTGGGCGCGCTGTGCGTGCAATGCGCGTGCACTCCGCGTGCAACGCGCGTGCACTAGCCTCCAGACATGGAAACGTGGGACGTCATCGTGGTCGGTGCGGGCGTCTGCGGTCTGACCATCGCCCGGAACCTGCAGGAGCGCGGTCGTGCGGTCCTCCTCCTCGACAAGGGATCGCGGCCGGGCGGGCGGCTCGCGAGCCGCCCGCTCGGCGGCCGGTTATTGAACCCGTCCGTCGACACGGTTCACAGTCAGGACGCCGAGGTCACCCGCGAGATCACCCGCCGAACGGGAGCCCGGTTCGTGCCCGACACCGAGGGCTACGCGAAGTGGATGTTCGACGAGCCCGCGGGCGATATCGCCAAGCGGTGGGCGGGCGGCACGACGCTCCGGCGCACCTTCGTCACCCACCTCGCCGTGCAGGATTCCGGTCTTATCCACGTCGTGCCGCACAACTCGGGGGAACCGTTCGGAGGCCGGGCGGTGGTTCTCACAGCGCCGGTTCCACAGAACCTGCAGATGCTGCGCGGCAGCGGGATCGCTGTCGCGCCCGGCCTGCTCGAGGCTGCCTACGACAGGCGGGCCGTTCTGCTGTGCATCGTCGACGGCGCCGACGTCGTGAATGACGTCGTGGGCTGGTCCGCTCCCGACGGAGTCATCGAGACGATTAGAGTCAGGCACCGGGACGATGCCCGACAGGTGTGGCTCGAGGTCATTGCAAGCCCGCTCTGGAGCGAGGCGACCTGGGACGCGGACGCCACATTCTCGCAGGCGGAGCTGCTGGCCGAGCTGATCCGGCTGCTGCCCGGCGTGCGCGTTCTGGACTCAGCGTTGAAGCGCTGGCGGTATGCGAATGCTGTGGTGCCTGCAGATTCGGGGTCGGATTCCACGTTCTTCCGCAGCGCGGACCAGCCCGGCATCTTCGTGGCGGGAGACGGTTTCGGGCGGCTGCACGGGCATCCGTCGGGCATCTCTCGGGCCGTGCGCTCCGGACTGGACGTGGCCCGCGCGCTCGCCTAGCCCGTTTGAGCCCGGCGGTCGAGCTCGTCTTCCGGCGGTCGAGCCCGTCGAGACCCGGCGCGCCGTCGCTAACTTCGGAGATTTTGGCGACACGCCGCTCAGGCGCCAAGACCGGCGTTTACCAAAAAATCTTCGTATTAACGTGACGACGGATGCGGGTGGCAGACCCGGTGACGGATGCCCGAAGCAGGCCTGGTCGCTCCCCGCCGAGGCACTGGCCGGGTTCGAGCAGGCCCTGCTGGAGTCGGCCCCGCACCTGACGGTGTCGAACCTCGCCTAGAGCAGCACGCCCCACACCACGTGCGCGGCCAGCAGCGTGGTGCCGAGCGTGACGAGGGTGATCTGCACGATCTCCACTCGGTGCGGATGCGCCCATGCGCCGTGGGCTCGCCGGCCGAGCCAGGCGTTGGTCCAGACCAAGGCCGCCACCGCGAGCAGCGAGAGGGTGACGGTGCGCACGAAGAGTTCGGGCACGTCATGGAGAACCCCGGCGCCGACCTGGTAGAAGGCGATGATGCCCCACGGCACGATGCCGACCATGGCTCCGAAGACGAAGGACCGGAGCGAGCCGCCGGCCGGTTCACGCTCCTGCAGTGCGAGGAATAGCGCGGCACCCGCCGTGATGGCGTAGAGCGCCACCAGCGTGCCGACCTCCGTGACGCCGTTGAACTGGGCGATGAGGAACACCGTGACCGCGGAGACCTGCGAGTACTCGACCCAGCGCAGCGGATTGCGCGCGGCGGCCAGGCCGCGCCGGTAGCTGCCGGCGACCGTCGGGGTCACGGCGGCGAGACGTAGGAGCGCGGAGAAGGCGAGCAGGACGACGACGGCCACCCCGAGGTTCACGGCGGCCAGGTCGACGACCTGCGCTTCGGCCTGGGAACCCACCGGCCCGCCGGGGAAGCCGGCCGTGACCGGCAGCAGCACCGGGGCGCTCTGGGCCAGGACGACCACGGAGACCAGAACGGCCTGTGCGATCAGGAGGAGTGCGGCAGCGAGGTTGACGCTGCTCAGGCGGGTGGATCGGGCGTCCGTCACGGTGTTCTCCGATGCCGTCGTCATGCGCTCAGCGTAACGGCCGGGGTGCGCCGGCAGCCTCCGGAAACGCGAGAATGAAGGGGTGAGTGACGCCGGCAGCTTCGTAGACGCGACGCTGCAGGCCGCGGGGGATCCGTACCGGGCGGCGGCGGCGCAGGAGCGGCTGGGCAGCGACCTGCGGTTCTACGGTGCCTCGGTCGGCGCGGTGCGCGGAACGATCCGGGACGCCGGCCGCCGGTATCCCGGCCTGACGCACGACGACATCACAGCATTGAGTTCCGAGCTGTGGGCGGTGCCGGTGTTCGAGCGCCGTCTCGCGGCCGTCGTGCTGCTGCAATCGAATGTGCGGGTGCTGGACAACTCCGACCTGAGCCGGATCGAGGGATTTGTGCGAAGTGCCCGCCTGCGCGAGTTGGTCGACCCGCTCGCCGTCGACGTGGTGGGTCCGCTGGTGGAGCGGTTGGATGCGCCGGGCCGGGCCCGGGCAGACGGGGTGCTCAATCGCTGGGCCGGCGACGGCGATCCGTGGTTGCGCCGGGCCTACCTGCTCACGAGGCGTCGGCTCGAGCAGCACCTCTGATCAGTCTCAGAGCCCCGGCAGAACCTGCTCGCGCACCTGCTTGCGCAGGATCTTGCCGAGCATGGAGCGGGGCATGTCCTCGATCGTGACGATCCGGCGCGGGATCTTGTAGGCGGCGAGGTGCTCGCGGCAGTGCTCCCGCAGTGCATCCTCATCGAGCGGCACTCCGGGCTTCAGCTCGACTGCCGCGACGACCATTTCCCCGCCGCGTTCGAGAGCCTTGCCGACGACGGCCGCGTCGACGACATCCGCGTGCAGTCGCAGCACCGCCTCGACCTCCGAGGGCGAGACGTTGAAGCCGCCGGTGATGACGAGTTCCTTGGCGCGGTCCACGATCGTGGTGAAGCCGTCTGCGTCGACGGTCACGATGTCCCCCGTGCGCATCCAGCCGCCGGGGAGGAGGGCCTTCGCGGTCTCCTCGGGGTTGTTCCAGTAGCCCTGGAAAACCTGGGGGCCCTTCAGGAGCAGCTCGCCGGGCCGGCCCTGCACTACCTCCACGGTGGGGTCGTCCAGGTCGACCACCTTCATCAGCGTGGAGGGAAAGGGCACGCCGACCGTGCCGGGCCGGCGGGTGGGGTGGAACGGGTTGCCGAGGGCCACCGGCGACGTCTCCGTCATGCCATAGCCCTCCACCAGCAGCCCGCCCGACACCGATTCCCACAGTTCCACGACATGGTCGGGCAGGTTCATCGCACCCGAGATGCAGTACTTGCAGGAGCGCAGCGAGATTCCGCGCTCCTTCGCCACCACGGCCGTGCGCTCGTAGATCGGCGGCACCGCGCAATACACCGTGGCGGGCGACTTCTTCATGGCGTCGAGAATCAAGTTGGGGTCGAACTTGGGGAACAAGACGAGCAGACCTTGCTTACGGATGCCGTAGGTCAGGTAGAGGGTCATGCCGAACGCGTGGAACATCGGCAGGATCGCGTAGAAGACCTCCTTGCGGTACTCGGCCCCGTGCATCCATGCCTCGCCCTGCAGAGCGTTGGAGTACAGGTTGAAGTGGGTGAGCATGGCGCCCTTGGGCTGGCCCGTGGTGCCCGAGGTGTACTGGAGGGCCGCGAGGTCGTCGACCGACGGGCGCGGATGCGCGGGATCGATCGGGAGATGGCTGAGCAGTTCCTTCCACGGGATCGTGCCCGGCGCGGCAATCGTGAGGGCCTCGCGGGATTCGCGCAATTTCTTCACCGGCAGGTGCAGGGCGAGGCGCTTGAGGGTCGGGAACGCCAGGAGCAGGTTCACGGACACGATGTGGTCGATCTCGATGTCGCGCGGGAAGGCGCGAACGGAGGCCACGGACTTGTCCCAGGCGATCACGATGCGCGCCTGGTGGTCCTCGAACTGGTGGCGGAGTTCCCGCGAGGTGTACAGCGGATTGTGCTCGACCACCACGGCACCCAGGCGCAGCACCGCGTAGAAGGCGACGACGTGCTGGGGGCAGTTCGGCAGGATCAGGGCCACCCGGTCTCCCGCTCGCACCCCGAGGTGCCGCAGACCCTCCGCAACCCGGTCGACCTGGTCGCCGAGCTCGGTGTACGTCGTGCGGCGCCCGAAGAACTCGAGTGCGGGGTGGTCACCGGCCTCGGCCACGGCCCGCTCGAGCATCGCGACGAGCGACTCCGTGGGGAGCTCGATCTCGGCCGGGACGCCCGGCTGATAGTTCTTTACCCAGGGTTGCTGCTGCGTTGTCGACATGGTCTTATCCTCCCGCACGAACGGGGCGCACTCTCCGATGGATTACCGTTGTAGTATGCACACCCCTGACACGACCCCCACGCAGAGCGAGGCAGATACTGCCCGCGACACGAAAACCTTCGCCGACCTTGGGCTCAATGATTCGATGCTCAAGGCGCTCAAGGACGTCGGGTACGAAACTCCCTCCGCCATTCAGGCCGCCACCATCCCCCCGCTTCTCGCCGGGCGCGACGTCGTCGGCCTCGCCCAGACCGGAACCGGCAAGACTGCCGCGTTCGCGCTGCCGATTCTTTCGCGCCTCGACCTGGCGCAGAAGACCCCGCAGGCACTCGTGCTCTCCCCGACCCGTGAGCTTGCCCTACAGGTCTGTGAGGCATTCGAGAAGTACGCCGGTCATATGCGCGGCGTGCACGTGCTTCCCGTCTACGGCGGCCAGGGCTATGGCGTGCAGCTCTCCGCGCTGCGTCGTGGGGTGCACATCGTCGTCGGTACGCCCGGCCGCATCATGGACCACCTCGAAAAGGGCACGCTCGACCTGTCGCAGCTGAAGTACCTGGTACTCGACGAGGCCGATGAGATGCTCAAGATGGGCTTCGCCGAGGACGTCGAGACGATCCTCGCCGACACCCCGAACGACAAGCAGGTCGCCCTGTTCTCGGCGACCATGCCGCCGCAGATCAGGCGGATTTCCAAGAAGTACCTGAACGACCCTGAAGAGATCACGATCAAGAACAAGACCACGACCTCCGCGAACACGACCCAGCGCTACCTGATGGTGTCGTACCCGCAGAAGGTCGACGCGCTCACCCGCATCCTCGAAGTGGAGAACTTCGAGGGCATGATCGTCTTCACCCGCACCAAGAACGAGACCGAACTGCTCGCCGAGAAGCTGCGCGCGCGCGGCTACTCCGCCGCTGCCATCAACGGCGATGTGGCCCAAGTGCAGCGCGAGCGCACCGTCAACCAGCTCAAGTCCGGCAAGCTGGACATCCTGGTCGCAACGGATGTCGCCGCGCGCGGCCTCGACGTCGACCGCATCAGCCACGTCGTCAACTACGACATCCCGATCGACACCGAGTCGTACGTGCACCGCATCGGCCGCACCGGCCGAGCCGGCCGCAGCGGCGCAGCGATCAGCTTCGTCACGCCGCGCGAGCGACACCTGCTCAACGCCATCGAGCGGGCGACCCGCCAGCCGCTGACGCAGATGCAGCTGCCCAGCTTCGAAGACGTCAATGTCACCCGCCTGGCACGCTTCGACGACGCCATCACCGAGGCCCTCGGCCAGTCCGAACGGATCGGCGCCTTCCGCGACATCATCGGTCACTACGTCGCACATCACGACGTGCCCGAAGCGGATGTCGCGGCGGCCCTGGCGGTCGTCGCCCAGGGAGAGACTCCCCTGCTGCTCACCCAGGCGGATGCCCGCGCGCAGCGGCCCGAGCGTGCCGACCGCGGCGACCGGGCAGAGCGCGCCCGCGCCGACGCCGGTCGCGGCGACCGCCGTGACGAACGCGCAGAGCGCGGCGAACGCGTGGAGCGGGTGGAACGCCGCCCCCGCGACAACAACCGCGCGATGGCCTCGTACCGCATCGAGGTCGGCAAGCGCCACAAGGTGGAACCGCGCCAGATCGTCGGCGCTCTCGCCAACGAGGGTGGCCTGAGCCGCGAAGACTTCGGTCACATCCAGATCAACCCGGAATACTCGCTCGTCGAGCTGCCGGCCGACATGCCGGGCGACGTGCTGGGCCGACTGGAGAACACCCGCATCAGCGGCAAGCTCATCGAAATCCGTGCCGACGGCGGCGGACCGGTCCGTCGCGAGGGCCGCACCGAGCGCCCGCCGCGCCAGCCGCGCAGCTACTAGGCACCTGCCTCGGCAGGGCACGGGGTATGCGCGATCCGCTACCCTGCCGGGGGCTATCCAACTCTGGTGCAGAGTGCAATCGTCGTCGGCGAACCACATGGTTCCTGACGAAGGAGATTGACATGTTCACCAGTTCCGAGGCCTTCAGTTCGTTCTCCGTTGACGACATCGACAAGGCGAAACGCTTCTACGGTGAGACCCTCGGTCTCTCCGTCACGGAGGGCATGATGGGCAACCTCGAGGTTCGGCTCGGCAACGGCGCGCAGCTGTTCATTTACGTCAAGCCCGATCATGTGCCGGCGTCGTTCACCGTGCTCAACTTCATGACCGACGACGTCGAGAAGACGGTCGACGAGCTCAACGCCCGCGGCGTGACCACGAAGATCTACGGCGATGCGGATCTGGCCGACATGCCGCCCAACGACGAGAAGGGCATCATGCGCGACGAGGAGGACCGGGCCCAAATCGCCTGGTTCACGGACCCGGCCGCCAACGTGCTGGCCGTGGTCGCGGAATCCATGTAGCGGTGTACCCGGTGATCTGGAACGGGGAGACCAGCCAAAACATCATCGGCCGTTGGAGACCTTCGTCGGGAGCAGACCGGAACTCGGCGGTCTCAGCGCGCAGGAACGTGACCTCCTGAGCACCACGGTCTTCCGGGCAGTGGAGCGTCGGTGCGACTGTTGGGGGTTTGACTTCCTGTGGTTGCCGGTCGGCTCGACTCTCTGGCGCCCTGACGGTGTCAGCGGCTCCGCGTCGCCGGGAACAGCGGCTTGCAGGTCGTGCAGACCTCGCCGTCCTCACCGTTTACACTCCGATCGTCGACGGCACGGTGCTCGATGCCCAGACGCTCGAGCAGCGCCCACGCCAGCAGCGCGATCGCGGCGACGGCGACGACCGGGCGAACGGCGGCCGCGATAAGTGGCACGGCCTCCCGCAGTTCGGTGGTGAGATAAACCGCGATCAGGCCGAGCACGGGCCAGCGCACGTCACACCGGGTGGCTTCCCCGCCGATCGGGGCATCGAAGTAGCTGGCGACGACCAGGCCGATCAGCCCGGCCCCGACGACCGTGACCGCATAGGCCCAGACGGCACCGGGGAACATCAGTGATCCGCCGGCCACGGCAACGGAGCCCGAGGCGAGTGTCAGCGCGGTTAACGCCGCCGCCGCGATGCCGGCTGCGACCATCCGTCTTCGGCGAGGCCAGATGCGGAGGTCGGTGAACGTTCTAGAGATTCTCATGGTGTGGCTGATTCCTCGATTGTCAAAAGGGTTGATACCCCACGGGGTATTTTATACACATGTAGTCAGACCCGACAAGGCCAGATGATCTGCGCAAGACCATGAGCCGGCTCAAGCGCGCCCAGGGGCAACTCGTCGCGGTGATCGCCGCCGTCGAAGCAGGCACCGACTGCCGGGCGGTCGTCACCCAGCTCGCCGCCGTCTCCAGCGCCATCGACCGCGCCGGCTTCACGATCATCACCTCCGCGATGAAGGAGTGTCTCCCCGACCAGGGCGACACCGTTGACAAGAAGCCCCTCCACGTGGAGGAACTCGAGAAGCTGTTCCTAGCGCTGTCCTAGTCGACAAGCGCCACCACGGCCTGCACGGCCACATAGACCGCGACGATCAGAACCAGAACGGCGAATCCGCGTTTCAGCACAGTGTCGGACAGTCCGCGGGCGAGCCGGCCGGCGATCAGCGACGCAGCCATGGCCGTCACGGCGAACGCACCGGTCACGGCCCAGTCGATCTGCACGTCACCCAGGTGCGCGGTGAACCCGGCCAACGAGTTGATGACGATGATGACCAGCGAGGTTCCCACGGTCACGCTCATGGGCAGGCCGAGCACGAGGGTGAGCGCGGGCACGATGAGGAAGCCTCCACCGACTCCGAGCAGCCCGGTCAGGAAACCGACCACCGCGCCGGTGGCGAGCGCGCGGGGCAGGCAGCTGCGCCACCTGATCTCCCCGCCCGGGAGCGCACAGGGGCCGCCGCCAGGTCGGGGCGGCATGAACATGCGGATGCCGGCGATCACCATGATCACGGCGAAAATCAGCAACAGAACTCCCGGGTTAAGCAGCCGGTTGACCATGGTGCCCAGGTAGGCGGTCGCCACCCCGGCCGACCCGACGATGGTGGCCAGCCGCCAGTTGACGCCGCGACGCAGCCGCGGGAGCACGGCGACGGCGGAGGCCGCTCCGACAACGATCAGGGAGGTGGGGATCGCCTCCTCCAACGGCAGCCCGACCCCGTAGACGAGGGCCGGCACGGCGATGATCGCCCCGCCCCCACCGACCAGGCCCAGCAGGGACCCGACGATGAGCCCGAGGACGAGGGCCGTGATGATCACGGGCGCTGAGGCAGAACAGTGGGCAGCCGCTCAGCAGTCCACTCGAGCATTCCGCCCGTCATCGTATTCGCGTCGAATCCCGCGGCAGCCACGTAGTCGGCGGCGCTGGCGCTGCGACTCCCGCTGCGACAGCCCAGGATCACGGGTCGCTTCGGGTCCAGAGCTGCGGTGTTCTCCGGAATCGTACTGAGCGGAATGTGCCGGGCTCCGGCGATCATGCCGTCGAGAAGCTCAGGGGTTTCCCGCACTTCGACGATCTGCGCCTCGGCCAGGCGGCTGAAGACCTGCTGCGGGGTGAGTTCCACTATGAGTGCCTTTCCAGGGACAGATTGGGGCGGAATGGTGCCCACAGAACCAGGAGGACTCCGGTCAGCGCGACGACGCCGAACAGGACCGCTCCCAGAAGACGATGGGGAGCACCAGGGCCGCGTACCAAAACAGGCCCGGCGTGAGCACCCCGGGCAAAAACGGAGAGACTGATCGAGACGACAGTGTCGAGGCCAGAACCGAAGAGCACACCGATCGGCAGCATCTTCCAGGGACGGTCCACGAGCCGGGACTGCGCTTCTCGGCCGGGTGGATCGCCGTTCGCTTTCCCGGCATGGGGTTAGACGGTCAGCTCGGCCAGGGTGAGTCCGGCAGCCGTGGCCTCGTCGAAGTTCCCGTCGACGTGCACGACCTCACGGCCGGCGCGCTGCAGAAGGCTGGCGGCGACCCCGGCACGGTAGCCGGAACCGCAGTGCACCCAGATTGTGCCGGCCGGGATCTCCTCCATCCGGGAGAGCAACTCGTGCAGCGGAACATTCACCGCACCGAGCAGGTGGGAACCGGCGAACTCGTCGGCGCGACGGGTGTCCAGGAGGACATCCTGTTCGGCGCGGCCCTGCAGCATCCCGACCCAGCCCACACGCGGGTAGGTGGCGACCGGGGCATCCGGGGCCAGGGCGTGCGGCTCGGTGCCGATGGCGGCATCCGGCGAGTCGATGCCGATGCGCGACAGGTCACGGATGGCGTCCTCGACGTCTGCGCGGTCGCCGACCAGGGTGAGCTGCTCCTTCCAGGGCAGAACCCAGCCCAGGTAGGTGGTGAAGTTCGAGCCGTTGCCGTATTCGAAGCTCACGGCACCCTGCAGGTGGTTACTCGAGAACGCGACCCGGTTGCGCAGGTCGACGACCCACTCCCCCTCGGCCAGGCGCCGGGTGAGCTCGACGGCGTCGAGGGACTCGGGCACCTGCAGGTTCGGCGCGCCGGGACCCTGCGTATTCGCGGGGGCCATGTGCGCGTAGTAGGAGGGGTAGGCGCTGAGGTTGGTGATCAGGTCGCGCACGAAGTGCTCCTCATCGGAGTCGGTCAGGGCGTGGTTCGCCGTGAGCTGTTCGCCGATGGTGGATGCTCCGGCGCCGGTGGCCGGGCCGCTGGAGCAGAAGGAGCCGAACCCGTGGGTCGGGAAGAGCGCGGCGTCATGCTCGGCCTTGTGCACGAGCCGGCGCGCCGAGGCATACTGGTCGTGGGTGAGCGCGACCGTGTCGGTCGTGGCTACCAGGTCGGTGCGTCCGACCGAGCCGAACAGCAGGCTGCCGCCGGAGAAGACCGCCTCTTCGCTGCCGTCGCTGACAATGTAGGACACGTGGGTGTGGGTGTGCCCCGGCGTGGCCACCACGGTGACGGTCAGGCCGCCGACTGGGAAGACCTGGCCGTCGGTGACCGGCTCCCGCTCGAAAGTGACGGAGTCGGCGGCGTTGACCAGGTACTTCGCGCCGTGCACCCGGGCGAGCGCGAAGCCGCCGGTCACGTAGTCGTTGTGCAGGTGGGTCTCGGCGACGTGGGTGATGGTGACTCCGGCCTCGCGTGCCGCGCTCTCCACCCGGTCGGTGTCGCGCTGCGGGTCGATGACCAGCGCGACCGCGCCGTCGTGCACCAGGTAGCTGCGGTCTCCCAGCTGCGGGGTTTCGATAACGATAACGTCCATGGTTCGAAGTCCTCCAAGTCTTGCGTGCGTCGTGCTGACGTCTTGCCTGCGTTGTGCGTGCGATCGGATCGCACATTGGATACGATACCCCCAGGGGTATCTGAAAAGCAACCTGTCGGGCCGCTCCGGCGTCGCCCGACGCTTGACCGAAATACCCCATGGGGTATATTCTGGAATCATGGCAACCATTGACACCACCGAGAAAACCTTCGACCAGACCATCACCGACAACTCCATCGTGCTGGTGGACTTCTGGGCGGCCTGGTGCGGCCCGTGCCGCATGTTCGCGCCCACCTTCACCGCCGCGTCCGAGAAGCACCCCGACATCGTGTTCGCCAAGGTCGACACCGAGGCCGAGCAGAGCCTGGCCGCCGCCGCGGGCATCCGTTCGATCCCGACGCTGATGGCCTTCCGCGATAAAGTGCTGGTGTTCTCCCAGCCCGGCGCCCTGAACGCCTCCTCACTGGAAGAGGTCATCACCGCCGTGCGGAGCCTCGACATGGACGAGGTGCACGCCAGCATCGCGGCACGCCAGGCCGCCGACAAGGCGTCTGCCTGACCGGCCTCTCCGCCTTACCGACTCCCGGCGACGCCCCCCAGGCCGGCCAGTCGAACCCGAGCGGCATGGTCATGGGCACGCTGACCGAGGACCAGAAGTCAGAGCTCGCGGCGATGAGCGAAGAAGAGAAGCTCGCGTACGACCTGTACGCCGCATTCGACGCCCAATACGACCCGGCGCTCTCTACCCGCATCGCCAAGTCGGAATCCAAGCACCTGGATGCCGTGTGCACCCTCCTGGAGCGGTATGAGCTCACCGACCCGACCGTCGGACTGGAGGCCGACGAGTTCCTGACCGACGACACCCAGGACCTCTACGACACCCTCCTCGCCGAGGGCTCGGTCAGCGTGGACACCGCGATGGAGGCCGGACGCGCGGTCGAGGAGACCGACATCGCCGATCTGACCATCGCGGTCGAGGGCGTCACCGCCCCCGACGTGCTGAAGGTCTACGAGCGACTGCTGGCCGCTTTCGAAAGCACCTCGTCGCTTTCGGCGGCTAAGCACCGGCAACACCGCGAAGGGCACCCACGCTCGTAGGTGCCCTTCGCGGTGTTGTGGGTGGTGCCGGTGTTGCGGGCACTACGGGGTCGTGACGATCGGGAGACCGGTGGAGACGGTGGCGGCAGACATGGCGCCGGCATCCGTCACCGAGGTGAACCCGAGATCGGCCAGACGGGCCGCCGCGGCGGCCGAACGGCTGCCCGAGCGGCAGTACACGACGTAGTCGCCGTCGGTCGGCAACGCCGCAACCTGGCTGTCGAAGTCGGATGACTGCACATCGATGTTCAGCGCGTCTTCGAGGTGACCGGCGGCGTACTCCCCGGGGGTGCGCACGTCGATCACGACGGTGCCGGCCGCCATGGCGGACTCAGCCGCCGGGGCGACCGGAGCGGAGCACGCGGTGAGGCCGAACAGGGCGGCACCGGCCAGGACGAGTGCTGCGACGAGGTTCTTCATGCCTAGTTGCAGGTGCAGCGCTGAGCGGGCGGGATGTCGGCCATGACGCTGTCGACGTGCTCACCGCAACCGGTCCAGGTGATCTTGCCGCAACGGTTACAACGAATGGGGCTGCACATAGCTGACTCCTTCTCGATTCACTGAAAGTATCAGTATACCCCCTAGGGTATCCAGAGCGCCACCATCGGCCTCGGTCTCTTTCCCGACAGCCCTTGCCCCCAGACCACGGCCCGCCCGAACGAATTCGACGGAGATTTTCCGATTTTCGACCTGTGTGGGCCACAAACCGGGCTCCAGAGCCAAAATCTCCGTCGAATTCGTTAGGGGCGATGGGCGGGGTGCGAGTCGCGGGCGAGCTGAATGGCCAGTTCGCCGAGGGCGGTGATGGTGTGGTCCGGTGCCGCGAAGAAGCTGGGGTAGATCTCATCGGCGCGGTTCAGCCACGCAGTGCGGAGGCCTGCCTGCGCGGCCCCGTGGATGTCCCAGGGGTGCACGGCCACCAGGAGCAGGTCGCCCGGCTTCACTCCGCAGACATCCGCGGCGTAGTCGTAGGCGGCCCGAACCGGCTTCCAGGCCGGGGCGTCCTCCACCGTGAGCAGAGCCTCGAACTCCCCTCGGAGACCCGCGCGGGTCAGGAGGGACTCGGCCACCTGCGCGGATCCGTTGGAGAAGGTCACCAGGCGCAACCCTGCACTTTTCAGATCACGGATGCCGTCGGCAATGTCCGGATGCAGGCTCAACGTCTCGAAGCCGTCCATCACGTGGCGCACCGAGTCGTCGAGGCTACGGGTCAGGTCGACGTCGCGGAGGACCCCGCGCAGGATCTCGGATCCGATCATGGAGAATTGCGCGGTTCCTCCCGCGGCGGCGAGGGCGAAGCCGTCCCGCAGCAGCGAGGCGAACCAGACCCGGGCCAGGTGGGCCGGGGCTCCGATCTCCACGAACCGGGCGCTCAGCGGGGACATATCGGAGAGGGTTTCGTTGACGTCGAAAACGATTACTGAAGGTGTGCTGTTCATAGTGATTTCCTTTGATTGGTGCGGTTCTGCCGCCGTGCCTTTCCCGCGAGGAACACCCCAGCCACGGTCAGGGCTCAGGTGGTCCTCCTGTCAAAGCTTTCTTCCGCGCAACACCCTAGTCGCGCGGGGAGGGATCCACCGGGGTGGCCTCCCCTCCGATCCCACCTGGGTCGTCGATCTCGGCATATTCCCGGTCACGATCCGGCTCGCTCAGGGAATTCTTCTCAAACGAAGAAGAATCCCAAAAGTTCTGCCGGGAATCGTGAAGAAGACCGCTTGTTATTGCAGCAGTCTTCAATTAGCAGCCGATAACGGGCCGCCGGAAGCCGTCCAACGCTCTGCACAATTCAACGTCGAAGGAATGCACATGACCATCTATCAAGACGACACCCAGGCTGTCGAAGCTCTCAAGAACGCGGCCGGAAGCAGCTGGGACGCGATCAACCCTGAGTCGGTCGCCCGCATGCGTGCACAGAACCACTTCAAGACCGGCCTCGAAATCGCCCAGTACACCGCCGACATCATGCGCAAGGACATGGCGGAGTACGACGCGGACTCCTCCGTCTACACACAGTCCCTCGGAGTCTGGCACGGCTTCATCGGCCAGCAGAAGATGATCTCGATCAAGAAGCACCTGAAGACCACGAACAAGCGCTACCTGTACCTGTCCGGCTGGATGGTCGCTGCTCTGCGAAGCGACTTCGGCCCGCTGCCCGACCAGTCCATGCACGAGAAGACGGCCGTTCCCGCGCTGGTCGAGGAGCTCTACACCTTCCTCCGCCAGGCCGACGCCCGCGAGCTGGACCTGCTATTCACCGCCCTGGACGGGGCCCGTACCGCCGGCAACGACGCCAAGGCCGCGGACATCCAGGAACAGATCGACAACTACGAGACCCACGTCGTGCCGATCATCGCGGACATCGACGCCGGTTTCGGTAACCCCGAGGCGACGTACCTTCTGGCCAAGAAGATGATCGAGGCAGGCGCCTGCGCCATCCAGATCGAGAATCAGGTCTCGGACGAGAAGCAGTGCGGCCACCAGGACGGCAAGGTCACCGTTCCCCACGAGGACTTCATCGCGAAGATCAACGCCGTGCGGTACGCGTTCCTCGAGCTCGGCATCGACAACGGCATTATCGTCTCGCGCACCGACTCGCTCGGTGCCGGCCTGACGCAGAAGCTCGCCGTGACCTACCAGCCCGGGGACCTGGGCGACCAGTACAACTCCTTCCTCGACGTCGACGAGATCACCGAGGCCGAGTTGGGTAACGGGGATGTTGTCATCAAGCGCGACGGCAAGCTGCTGCGCCCCAAGCGCCTGGCAAGCAACCTGTTCCAGTTCCGTCAGGGAACCGGTGAGGCCCGTTGCGTTCTCGACAGCATCACCTCGCTGCAGAACGGCGCGGACCTGCTCTGGATTGAGACGGAGAAGCCGCACGTCGCCCAGATCGCCGGAATGATGAACGAGGTTCGCAAGGTCATCCCGAACGCCAAGTTGGTCTACAACAACAGCCCGTCGTTCAACTGGACGCTCAACTTCCGTCAGCAGGCGTACGACAACCTGCTCGCCGAGGGCAGGGACGTGTCGGCCTACGACCGCGCGAAGCTGATGAGCGTCGCCTACGACGAGACCGAGCTCGCTCAAATCGCCGACGAGAGCATCCGCACCTTCCAGCGCGACGGCTCGGCCGAGGCCGGCATCTTCCACCACCTCATCACTTTGCCGACCTACCACACGGCCGCGCTGTCCACCGATGACCTGGCCAAGGGCTACTTCGCCGACCAGGGCATGCTCGCCTACGTCAAGGGTGTGCAGCGTCGAGAGATCCGTGAGGGGATCGCCACGGTCAAGCACCAGAACATGTCCGGCTCCGACATCGGTGACAACCACAAGGAGTACTTCGCCGGCGAGGCCGCCCTGAAGGCCGGCGGCACCAACAACACGATGAACCAGTTCGAGGAACCGGCACTGAGCCACTAGCCCGAGTTCTGCAGAGGTCGCAATGAAGAAGCCCCAGTCGCAGAACTGGGGTTTCTTCGTTGGCCCTCCACCTTGGCCGGCAGGCTGAGGTTGTGCCAATCCTTGCCCGCAAAGGCTTCCACCTGCTCGTCGCCCTCTCGGGGCTGGCCAGACGCCTGCCGATGCCGATGCCGATGCCGATCGAGCGTCGGTCACCGAGGCCCCGTTCTTCGCCTCGAGCAACCACCTCACGACGCACGAGCCAAACCCGCGGCGAGCGGGGTCGGCGGCTTGCCGGTGAGGCACGCGAGGTCACCGGTGGTCTCACCGAGCAGGCCGTCACGGATGTCGGTGTCGAGCCCCACAACAAAGCCCACCAGGCCCGCGTCGAGTCCGAATCCCGTCAGCATGTCCGCGTGCGCGGCCGGGGTGAGGTTGCGGAAGGTGACGTCGCTCCCGATGAGGGTGCCGATGGTCGCCGCCAGCTCGTCGAAGTCTCAGGCGTGGTCGCCCGGGAGCCCGAGGTCTGACCGGCCAGTACGTCGTCCAGCAAGGCATCCGCATATTCGGGGCGGCTGGCCGTGTGCTCGGGAGCCAGCAACCGGGCGGAGGTCGTGGCCTTGGGGCACTCGTGTCGACACGGAGTTGGGCCACGCGCTCGCCATGCGACTCCTGCCGTTCTGGACTGGATCGCCGGCAACGCCGTGTAACACGTGCACGCGAAATCGCGGATCCCGAGTCAGAACGGCGCAGGCTCGTCGCGGTCCGCCTGCCGTACGGTCTTCTCCGGGGAGGGCAACTTCTCCGCCCGACGCATGCCCGAGAACGCGACCGCGACCGCGACCGCGACCGCCCAACGATGCTGGCGCGGCGTGGTTGCTGATGCAGGGTCATACGCAGCTCGCCCGACTATGCTGACCGCGGCGGCAGCGAGTTGCCAATGCGGAAACGGCGGTGACGGTGAAGCCTTCGGGGTTCGACCTGGATGCCCGGTTGCGGCGCTACCCGTGGGTGTCGCGGGCCATGAACGCGGAGGCCGTCTACGGCACTGTGCTGACCGCGGGTCTCATTTCCGCGTTCTCCCTGTACAACCCCGGCCTGCCGGCCCTCATCGCCCGTACCGTGGGAACCGTCCTGGTGTTCTGGGGCGCGCATGTGTACGCCGAGATCGTCGGCAATCGGGACCTGAGCTGGCGGGAGGCGGTCCGTGAGGCGCTGCAACGCTCAGCCGGGCTGTTATGGGCGCTCATCGTGCCGGTAGCCTGCCTGATCCTCGCCGCACTCCTCGGGTGGTCGATAGATGCGGCCGTAGACCTTTCACTGTGGGCTGCTGTGGTCACCCTCGCGGTGCTGGGTTGGTGGGCTGCCCGGCAACGGCAGGCCGGTTCACGCGCGAAGCTCGCCACCGCGGCGGGAACGGCGGGCATGGGCTTGGCACTGATCGCACTCAAGGCGCTCGTGCACTGAGCGGGGCGCGACCGCCGGCGACGGCGACGGCGCTCCGGTCAGGCGCTGTCGTCTTCAGCGAGAAGCCTGTCAATCTGCCCCATGGCCTGGCGCATACCCTCCTCCATACCCAGCTCGGAAATCTGTTGCATTTGCTCGAGGCTCGCAAACGTCGACACCGTGGTCATGCGGGTACGACCGTCGGCCTCCTCCAGAGTCACCACGGCCCGCACCGAGCCCATCTCGAGAATCGGGTCACCGTTCTCGTCGGCGAAGCCGTCCTCGAATTCCAACCGGCGCGGCGGCTGGATCAGCGTGGTCACCCACCAGCCGGGCCCCTTCTCGCCGTCCGGGCCGGTCATGTAGTAGTTCGACCGGCCGCCGGGCACGAAGTCGTGCCGCTCGAAGGTGGCCGGCCAGGTCGGCGGGCCCCACCAGCGCTCGAGCTGACGCGGGTCCTCCCAGAGCTGCCACACCCGCTCCGGGCTCGCGTCGAAATCCGCCACGAAGGTGAGCGTCAGCGCCTCGGTGTCGGTGTTCGAACTGATGACGGTCATGATTTCTCCTTCGGGGTTTTCGCTTTCTGGTCTCAGAACAGGATGTCGCTCATGTCTTCCGTGGTGAATACCCCGTGGGTATGAAGACAGGGACAGATCGACGGCACGGAGGGCACCTGGCCGTTCGAGAAGTGCACCGGCATGCCGTCGGGTGCGATGGGCAAGGTCGTGGCGGCGACCGGTCCGGCTCGAGCACCGGGCCTAAAAACCGACCACGCGCAAGCGCTGCGCGACCGCCGCCTCACCGTAGGGATAGTCGGAAACGACCGGTGAACTGAGTGCGCCTAACAGTTCCAGGTGCTCTGGGCTCAGTTGCACGTCGGCCGCGGACAGGTTTTCCGCGAGCTGCTTCACACTCCGCGCCCCGAGGATGACCGAGGTCACCGCCGGTTGCACCTCAAGCCAGGCAAGGGACACCTGCGCGCTCGTGGCACCGATCTCGGCTGCAACCTCAGCGACGGCGTCGATGATACGCCAGGTGCGTTCCTGCTTGTTGCGCGGACCCCAGGCTTCCATCCCGCGCGCGGGATCCTCACCGAGGCGCGTTGCTCCGGTGGGGTCCGTGTCGCGCCGGTACTTACCCGACAACCAGCCTCCGCCGAGGGGCGACCAAGGGAGAAGCCCCAGGCCCGCGTCGAGTGCGGCCGGCACGATCTCCGATTCGATTTCGCGCACGAGGAGGCTGTACTGCGGTTGCAGGGTGACCGGCGGCGTGAAACCGAGCGCCCGCGCCACGTACACGGCCTTCGTCAGCTGCCAACCCAGAAAGTTGGAGAAGCCGTAGTAGCCGATTTTCCCGCTCCGGATGGCGTCGTCGAGAAAGCGCAGGGTCTCCTCCAGCGGCGTCAACGCGTCCCAGGCGTGCAGTTGATATAGGTCGACGTGATCCGTGCCCAGCCGGCGCAGCGAATCGTCAAGTGCCCGGTTCAGATGCCGGCGGCTGGTTCCCCGATCGTTGGGGCCGGTGCCCATCGGAAACCTGCCCTTGGTCGCGAGAACGATCTGCTCACGCTCGGTCGGGTGCGAAGCCAGCCAGGACCCGATCATTTCCTCCGAGACCCCGGAGCTGTAGACATCCGCGGTGTCGACGAAGTTGCCGCCTGCCTCTACATATGTGTCCAGAAGTGTGTGTGCCATCTCCTGATCGGCCTCCGCGCCGAAAGTCATGGTGCCGAGGGCGTAGGTCGAAACGACCGCGCCGCTGTTGCCGAGTGAGCGATATTCCATGTGCGATTCCTGTTCTTTTTCGAGGCGGAGTGCCCGAGACCCTGCCATCAGTCTCACACGCTCGACTACGTCGATACCGCCCGTCCGTTGACCTGAGGGCCACCCCGGGCGACCCTGTTCGACACCCATCGATTCCATGCCTTCTTCACCACCAGCACCGTCGACACCGTCGCCGCCGACACAACCCACCGCACTCACGCCACGATAGCGCTCGTGAATGCCGACCTTAGAGCAGTTCCTTGGCGCACCTGCCCGAGCACTGGCCCTCGGAGAAACCCAGGACGGCCCTGTTCGACCAGAACTTTCGACCGCGACAACCCGACCCCACCTGACCAAGCAGCGGACACCGGCATCAACAGGAACACCAGCGGAACACCCCGGGCCGCGAGACCCGGACCGCATCCGCGCCTGAAACTCTCAAAGCCCCCCACAAAACCGATATCAGAATTCCCTCACAAGCCAGCCGGTGGACTCCGGCTAAGCAGCCGTGCTCGTCGGCCGTGCGGCGCGAGTCCTCACGGTCGAGCCAGTCTCCCAAAAGCTGTCTCTCGGTCGCGGTGAGCACGGTTGTGTCGGCTAAAGACGCTCGAAGCCGCACAGCAGCAGTGACCGCAGCGGACCCGACTGTCGGTCCGGCGTCGTTCAGGACAGATGCGAGTACCGCTTCACGAGTGCGATGGGATACCTGGAAGCTCGGAAACGTCGAGAATCCCGGCTTTGGCTGCGCGGTGGAGAGGACCGGCGAGAGTAGTTGCTGCCGCCACAGAAGCGGGAGTGGTTTGACCTGGCCGCGATCCGCTATACAGCGGGTGGCTGCACACCGGCCGCGCGGCTGACGGCACGCGTGGACACTCCATCACGCCCGACGTTGACAAGGAGGGTCGTCGCGGCAGCGATGGGCCGAGCGCGGGTCTTGCGCCCGGTGTGAGTCAATTCCTTTTGCCCATTCCGACGGTGACAGACGGCAGTTGGCGGCAGCCAGGGTCGTGATAATGTGCCAGTGGCATCAGTGTACGTAACTACTGAAATCTGAATCTCCCAGACCCAGCTGAAGGATCCCTGCATGGATTTTAGCAGACGTCATTTCTTGATCGGCTCCGGAGCGGTGTCATTACCCCTTGTCCTGTCAGGATGCGGTTTCGCGCCGCAGCAGTCAACCTCTACGGCCACGGGGTCAAAAACGTTGACATTCACTACGTGGGGCACAGACGCGGAGCTCGCAAGTTTCGCTCGCGCCATCGCGTCGTTCGAGGAGGCAAACGCGGGAACGAAGATCGAGCTGAACTCGGTTCCCTACGGACAGATGTTCACCAACATTGATGCCCAGCTGCAGGCGGGGAATCCGCCGGACATCTTCCGCGTGCCGTATTACACGTTTGGCAGTTACGCCGGTCGGGACCAGCTTTTGGACTTGAGCCCGTACCTGGAATCCGGATTTTCCGATCGCTTCACCGACGCGGCCTGGGCGGCCGTGCAGGGTAACGATAAGCCGTTCGGGGTGCCTCACCACACCGACACCTCAGTGATCCTGTACAACAAAGCCATTCTGGAACTGGCCGGGATCACGTCGGTTCCCACCTCTCTCGACAGCGCCTGGACGTGGGACGAGCTGTCCGAGGTCGCCGCGACCCTGCGTGCCGCCCAACCCGCAGAGGCCTACCCCATGGCCTACAACTGGCAGGGTAATGGCGTCACCCGCTGGCTTAGCCTGCTCTTCCAGGCGGACGGCCGGTTCCTGGACACGAACCTCACCGACCCTGCGATCGACTCGGCCGCAGGGTTGGCTGCCCTGGAATTCTCGTCAAGCTTTTTCACGAAGAACTTCGTCCCGCCGAACAACACCATCAAGTCGGCCACGTTCGCGAGCGACACCTGGTATTCGCAGACTTCGGCGATGGTTTGGTCCGGTGCGTTCGCTATCCCGGATGCCACGAACACACTCGACTTCGAGTGGGGCGCGACCTTCGCGCCACGTGGCAAGCGCGGTGGGGGCGACTTCGGGGGGAATGCGCTCGTCGCCACTGCGGGCACCGCCAACCCGGAGCTCGCCGCAGCCTTCCTTGACTTCGTCACGGGCGGCACGCAAATGCGCGACTTCTGCGAGACCGCCTCACTCCTGCCGACCCGGAAGGATCTCAGCGAATCGGGCATCGCTTTCGATGTACGTCCCGAGCTCGCCCCCATCTTCCTCAGCCAGGCTTCAACGGTGCGCGCCAAGGACTCAAGCCAGGTGGCGTCCCCCGACATGTCGAGAATCATCACCGTACTCCAGGACAACCTGGAATCGGCCTTCGCCGGTTCGACAAGTACCGCAGACACTCTGAAATCAATCGCAGAAGGGATCGCCCAAACCACGGGCAATTCGTGACAAAAGTCGCCGTCGAGCAGGACCGGGTCGCGGGCACCGTCGCGCCGTCGCTTACGCTTCCAAGGCGCCCGGGGCGTCGTAATGGTAAAACCGTGCGCGAGGCACTCGCGGGGTGGCTGTTTCTGACCCCGAACATGCTGCTGCTTTGCCTATTCGTGCTCGTCCCGCTCGTGTGGACCGTGGTGATCAGCTTTCAGGAGACCAACGGGTTCGGGGTCGGTGAATACGTCGGTGTCGCCAATTATGAGCGCCTTCTTGGCGATCCGCTCTTTTGGAGATCCACGGCGAACACCCTGCTGTTCACAATCATCGTGACGCCTCTGTCGATGGTCCTTGGCCTCGGCGCAGCCGTGCTATTCAACTCGATCCTTCCCGCCCGAGGCGTGTTCCGTTCCATTCTCATCATCCCGATGGCTATCTCGGGCGTCGCCACCGCACTGATCGGTGTACTCGTTTTCAACGAGAACAACGGCATCCTCGACAATTTGATCCGATTTATCGGACTTCCGAGCGTTAACTGGCAGTCCGGTGGATTCGCCGCGTTCGTGTCTGTTGTTCTCGTGACGTTGTGGTGGAGGGTCGGATTCAACATGCTCATCTACCTGGCGGGCCTTCAGAGCATCGGCCCCGAACTCTATGAAGCGGCCGAACTGGATGGGGCGGGTTTCTGGGTCCGATTCCGGAATGTGACAGTGCCCCTGCTTGGCCCGTCGTCATTCTTTCTGCTCATTCTGAACGTCATCTATTCCTTCCAAGTCTTCGACATCGTGTTCGTGATGACCGGCGGCGGCCCACAGAATGCCACATCCGTGCTTGTCACCTACGCCTATGACACGGGTTTCGTGACTCGCGACCAGGGTTACGCCGCCGCTATCGGTGTCGTGCTTCTTCTCGTAACCTTTATCTTCACTGCGGTACGGTGGCGAACCAGCCGCAGCCGGGACCTGGTCGAATAAGGACACAATCGTGACAACATCCACCCTCTCGCCAGCGCCGGCGACCCGCAGGCAGAAGACGACAAGATTAGGGGCGCCGCGCTCGCGCAGAGGCTCGCGACGGGGGCTCGTCGCCCGCATCGTTGCGGCGATCCTCATCAGCATCGTTGTGCTGTTCCCGCTGTACTGGATGCTTGTAGTCGCGTTCTCATCGCGGTCCGAGCTGCTGGGTGGCACACTGCGTCTCTGGCCGCGTACCCTGACAGTCGGAAACTTTGAGCGCGTCCTCGCAGGGTTCCCGATTGCCACATGGTTTAGCAATTCCATGGCGATCTCGATCACGGTGGCAGTTCTCACGGTGCTCGTCAACCTGTTAGGCGGGTATGCCCTGTCGCAGCTCAAGTTCCGCGGTTCGAACGTCGTTTTTCTCATCGCCCTGACAACGTTGATGATCCCCGTGCAGGTGATTATGGTGCCGCTGTTTCGGCTCGTAACGAACCTCGGGCTTTACGGCAGCTACTGGGCGGTCATCCTGCCCACGGCCGCGAGCGCTTTCGGGTTGTTCCTCGCACGCCAATTCATTCTCTCCATCCCGCGCGACCTGATCGAGGCGGCGCTCATCGACGGGGCTAGCCACTTTAGAGTGTTCACGAGTATAGTTTTGCCGCTCTCAAAGCCGCTGATCGCTGTGCTGTTCTTCATGACGCTGCTGCAGTCCTGGAATGATTTCGCCTGGCCACTTATCGCCCTCAAGCAGAACGAACTCTTCACCCTGCCGATCGGCCTGCTCTACTTGCAGGGCCAATTCGGGTCGGATTTCGGTGCAACGATGGCGTTCGCCCTTATCAACGTGGTGCCCATGGTGGTGCTGTTTCTGGTGTTCCAGCGCTTCTTCGTGCAGGGATTCGCGCGCAGCGGCATCAAATAGGTGTGGCTTGTGAATTCGTCAAGTATCCGACCCGATGTGGCCGGGCTGGGACCGGGTCGAGGCGGCGATCCGCCCGACGTTGCGCGCATCGATGAATGCTGTTCGTGGCCGACCACGATGACGTCAGCGCTTCGGGTCCGGCTGCGGCATCCGCACGTGTCGAGCCGACCATTGTTTTTGAGTCGAGCACGCTGGGTAAGCAAGCGTGGCCGCGGCATCCGCGGGCCAGCACCAACCTGGCTGATCACCGTTCCGCGCTCGAACTGGTGGGCGCTGGTCTGTTCAACCCGGAGAACCGGTGGCAACCTGTGAAGATCCACAACAAGGCGACGGAGGTGGACGCATGATCGTGTTGCTCTCGCTGTTCGTCAACGGTGGTCGAGCGAAAGTCGAACTCGCGGTCGCCCACGGAAAACGCGGGTTCGGCGGTCGCTGGGCGCTGCGTGAACGCCAGGACGACCACGAGGCGGCACGAGCAGTTTTCGCGTGCCGCAGACTCGGCGACTGAACGGCGTTCGCCTGGGTCTGCGATGGGTCTAGCCGATACGAATGAGTTTCTTGTTCACGAATTCGCTGGCACCGTAGCGTCCGAGTTCGCGACCGAAGCCGCTTCTTTTCACTCCGCCGAACGGTAGCTCCGCGCTGCCGGCGTTGACGAGGTTGACGTAGACCATGCCGGCCTCGATGCGGTCGGCAACCCGCAGTGCCTGCTCGGGATCGGTCGTGAACAGGTAGGAGCCGAGCCCGAACGGAGTGTCGTTCGCGAGGGCGATGGCTTCATCTTCTGAGCCTGCCCGGTAGACGAACGCTACGGGGCCGAAGAACTCCTCGTGGTATGTGTCGTTGTCTCGCGTGACATCGGTGAGCACGCCAGACGGGTAGAAGTTACCAGACCGTTTGCCAGTGCCCGCCAAGGTCGCTCCCTGTGCGACTGCACGCTCGACCTGCTCCGCGAGATGTTCGGCCGCGTCGAGGGACGAGAGGGGTCCGTAGTCTGCCCCGGGGACGGTCGGGTCGCTGGGAGAGCAAGCCAGGATGGCGGCGGTGAACTTCTCCATGAACTCATCGTAAAGTTCATCGATCACGATAAATCGCTTGGCGGCGTCGCAGGCCTGCCCGCCATTGCGGAGGCGACCGGCAACGGCGGCATCCACTGCGGCGGCCATGTCGTCGGTGCTCAGCAGAATGAACGGGTCTGATCCGCCCAGCTCCAGCACGACCTTCTTGAGGTGACGACCGGCCACCTCGGCAACGGCCGCGCCGGCGCCCTCCGAACCGGTGAGGGAGACGCCCTGCACCCGCGGGTCGGCGATGATCGTGGCGACCTGCTCGCTGTCCGCGTACACATTGGTATAGGCACCAGCCGGAAAGCCTGCGTCGTGAAAGATTTGCTCAATCGCCGCGGACGACTCCGGGCACTGCGACGCATGCTTGAGGATGATCGTGTTGCCTGTCATGAGGTTCGGTGCGGCGAAGCGCGCAACCTGGTAGTACGGGAAATTCCACGGCATGACACCGATCAGCACACCGAGCGATTTGGAACGCATGAACGCGGAACCCTCGCCGCTCAGCAGGGTGATTGGTTCGTCCTTCAGAAATTCCTGCGCGTTGTCGGCGTAGTACCGGTAGATGTCGGCGGCGTAGTCGACCTCGCCGAGCGCTTGATCGACGGGCTTGCCCATCTCGCGCACGATCATGGCCGCCAGCTTGTCACGGCGCTCCTCATGCAAATCGCCGACCCTGCGCAGGAGTGTGGCCCGCTCGTTGGTTGAAGAGCTGCGTGACCAGCCGCGGTGGGCCTCATCCGCCGATGCGATAACCTGCTCGATTTCATCAGCAGAAAGCTGGGCGTAAGTTTTGATGGTTTCGCCTGTGGCGGGGTTGACAACGGCATGGTGGCTCACGAGCCACCTCCTTTCACGGTCGGACTATGTTCCGGAAATTGGCACTGATACGAGCCAACCATGTTCGCGGGATTTGTCAAGGCGAATGAGGCCAGCGGAAGTTGCGGCGGCTCGTTTCGTCTCGGTGTGGTCTTCTTAGCCTGAATCCACGGGTCGACGTGGGATTTTGACGGCGCGATATACCAAGAATACCCAGCTGATCAGGTAGATAGAACTTGTCTAGAGTTTGAATTTACCAAACAGATGAGCATCTTGTAGATGCAAGCTACCCACACCGACCGCACCGTTTCTGCATCATTTACCGACCCGAATCTTGTGTCGTGCGCTGAGTTGGTCCCGATCATGAAATTGGCCGCCAGAGCGGGGCTGGCGACCCTGGCCGATCAGTGGCTGACCGTCCCCGCCGACAAGGGTGCCAACGCCGGCTTGAAAGTCACCTCACTGGTCGGAGGGATGGTCGCCGGCGCAGACTCGATCGACGACCTCGCGATTCTTCATCACGGCGGCATGCGGAAGGTCTTCACCAACTGATACGCGCCGTCGACGTCGGGGTCGTTCCTGCGCGAGTTCGCGTTCGGTCACGTCCGGCAGCTCGACGCCGTCGCCTCACGCTTCATGCGGGGCCTCGCGCCCGAAACCCCACTGCTCGTGCACGACACCGACGGCTACATCTTCCTCGACATTGACGACACCATCATCGAAGTCCACGGGTACCAGAAGGAAGGCTCCGGCTACAGGTACTCCGGCGTGCGCGGCCTCAACGTGTTGCTCGACGCGCTGAAAACTGACGTGTCAGTGCCGATCATCATCAGCGCCGATCATCATCGGTCAACGGCTCCGCCGCGGTGCGTGCTAGTCACAGCGCGGCGCCGCCCGTTTGATCCGTGATGCCCTCGCCACTACCAAACGGCTCCACGGAGCCGAAAAAACGCGCGCGCTCCTCCGCGCCGACTCTGCCTGCTACGGTCACGCCTCAATCAGTGCGGCCCTCACAGCCGGTGCCGACGTCTCCGTCACCGCCCGCGTGAACCCCGCCATCAAACGAGCGATCGGAACGATCCCCGACAACGCCTGGACAGCGATTGCGTACACCAACGCGATCTATGACAACAGCACGAAAACGTGGATCACGTAGCACCGAAGTCGCCGAGGTCCCGTTCACCGCGTTCACGTCCCGCAAGAAGGCTGAGAACATCACCGGACGCCTGGCTGCCTCGTGTTCGCGGGGCGTGACACGGCCGGCAAGGGCGGCACTACCAACGCACCACCGCGCAGGTGAGCCCCCGGGTCTTCCGAGTCGCGGCACTTGCCGTTCCCACTGAACGCGAGAAGTCCCAGCTGTACATCCAGCGTTACCTGGAGCATTTCCCCGCAGCCGGCGAGCTGGTCCTCTTCGACCGCAGCTGGAACAACCATGCGGGCGTGGAGCGGGTGATTGGTTTCTGCACTCCGGATCAGACCGAGCACTTCCTGCGGATGACGCCGCTGGGCGCTTTGGTATGTCGCGCATACCGACGACAAGAAGAGGGTTCGCCTCGACATCATCAGCCACCTCCTCAGCCTGGTGCCGTACGTGCCGTTCCCTGGGCTCGACGTCAGGCTCCCCCAGCGCCAGAAGCGCGGTGACTACCGGGGGCCGAAGCTGACGGTTCGACAGATTCCGACCCCGTTCATAGTCACGTCGCGATGCCCGTCGCGATGGGGAGCCGGTGATGCAAGCCACAACCGCAGCATCCACTGCCCCGGTGCCGGCCATCGCCTGAACCAGCTTTCCTGAACTAGCCTTGACCTGCACGGTCCAACGGCGGGTGGGGGTAGATGTGACATTGCTTGAAGGTGCGATCATCCTGATCGCCGGGCTGGCCGCGGGAGTCATCAACGTGGTCGCCGGCGCCGGAACACTCATCACCTTCCCCGTTCTCCTGGCGTTGGGCGTGCCGCCGATCACGGCGAACGTGTCCAATACCGTGGGTCTGATCCCTGCGTCCATTGCCGGCGCCCACGGCTACCGACGCGAGTTGCGGTCGCAGTGGCGCCCCGTAGCTGTGATGGCGATCTTCTCCGCCGTGGGCGGCATCGTCGGCGGTCTGCTCCTGCTCGCCCTGCCCGCACAGGCGTTCGCCGGCGTCGTGCCCTTCCTGCTGCTGCTGGCCGCGGTGCTCTCGGCGATCCAGCCTCGGGTGGCCGGCTTCGTGCGACGTAAGGCGCCGGCGGCACCCGCCGGCACACTGCTGACCAAAACGGATACGCGTCCCCTCACCCTCGGGCTCATTCTCGGGGTGCTCGCGACGGGCGTGTACGGCGGGTATTTCGGTGCCGCCCAGGGGGTCGTGCTGCTCGCACTGCTGGGCATACTCTGGTCCACCGACATACACCGGGCCAACGGGACCAAGAACGTGCTCGCCGGAGTCGCGAACATCGTTTCGGCGATCATCTTCATCTCCAGCGGGACCGTGGACTGGAGAATCGCTCTCCTCATCGGCATCGGCTCCGCGGCGGGCGGCTGGCTGGGTGCCCGTATCGGCCGCACGCTCTCCGCGCCGGTACTGCGCACCATCCTGGTCGTGGTCGCGGTGACCGCCGCAGTGGTGCTCTTCCTGAGCTAGGGGGCGGAGCCGCCCGGGCCCGGCGCCGAACCAATTCGACGGAGATTTTGAGGCAGCGCGCAGTTTTGGGCAGATTTGGAGCCGTTTCGGCCCAAATCTCCGTCGAATTCGTCAGGGAGACCGGATGCCGCAGTCTGGCGCGGGTGGGTGGCGCGCCACCGTCTGAGACGGGCGGCGCGCCACCGCGTGTCACCTGAGGATGCGAATGAGCTTCTTGTTGGCAAACTCCGCGATGCCGAAGCGTCCCAGTTCACGGCCGAAGCCAGATCTCTTCACTCCACCGAAGGGCAGCTCTGCTCCGTCGAGGAGCGAGCCGTTGATGAAGACCATCCCGGCGTCGATCTGGTCCGCCACCCGCAGGGCCTGTTCCGGGTCGGTGGTGAAGAGATACGAACCCAGGCCGTACGGGACGTCGTTGGCCACCTGCACGGCCTCGGCCTCGTTCGCCACGCGATAGACGGCGGCGACCGGGCCGAAGAACTCTTCCCGGTAAGCGTCACTCTGAGTGGACACGTCGGTCAGGACCGTCGGCGAGAAGAAGGCACCCATGCGGTTTCCCCGCGCGGTGACGGTTGCGCCCTGGGCTTCGGCGCGCTGGAGCTGTTCCTCGAGGCCCTCGGCGGCACCGAGGGAGGACAGCGGGCCGAGCGTGGTGTCCGGCGACGTGGGGTCTCCGGGAACGTTGCCGGTGATCTTCGCTGTGAAGCTCGCCAGGAAGGCGTCGTACAGGCCGTCGATCACGATGAAGCGCTTGGCCGCGTTGCAGGACTGGCCGGAGTTGTCGAGGCGAGCGTCGACGGCGGCGTCGACCGCTTCGTCCATATTGTCCGTGCTGAGCAGGATGAACGGGTCGGATCCGCCCAGTTCGAGCACGACCTTCTTGAGGTTGCGGCCGGCGACCTCCGCGACCGCCGCACCCGCGCCTTCAGAACCGGTCAGCGACACACCGCAGACACGGGGGTCCGGAATGATGATGTCGGAGATCTGAGCACTGGAGGCGTAGACGTTGCGGTATGCGCCGTCGGGGAAACCGGCATCCGTGAAGATCGCCTCGATCGCGGCAGCGGACTCGGGGCACTGCGAGGCGTGCTTGAGCAGGATTGTGTTGCCGAGAACCAGGTTCGGACCGGCGAAGCGGGCGACCTGGTAGTAGGGGAAGTTCCACGGCATGATCCCGACGAGCACTCCGAGGGAGGCGCTCCGAATGAACGCCGAGCCTTCACCACCGAGCAGCTCGATCGGTTCGTCGGCGAGGAAGGCCTCGCCGTGGGTCGCGTAGTACGAGTAGATATCGGCCGCGAAGTCGACCTCGCCGAGGGCCTGCGCGACGGGCTTGCCCATCTCGCGCACGATGAGCTCGGCCAGATGCTCACGCCGCTCGGTGTGCAGGTGCGCGACACGCTGCATCAGGGCCGCGCGCTCGGCGACCGACGTGCGGCGAGAGAACTCACTGTGCGCACGGTCTGCGGCTCCGATGGCCTCGGTCACCTCAGCATCGGTTGCCAGAGTAAAACTCGGTCCGCTGTCCCCGGTGGCGGGGTTCGTGACTGTGTACTTGTTCATATTTTCTCCCCAAGCTTGCTTCGTTGACGCCGATCAAGACGGGACCGCTGCTGCCGGAGCCGGTCGCGCCCGTGTCGTTACAGTCTGCCGCTGTCAGGGGTTTTGGCCAGCCATTTTGGTGAACTTTTTCGGCCTTCCGGGTCTGTCACCGGATTGCGTTCAACTGTCAGGCGGCACAACCCGTCGGCGTTTCAGTCGAGGCCGCGAGCGCAAAGCGCCGCGAGCTCGGCGCGGGGGTGCTCGGCGCGGGGGTGGTCAAGCACGTCGTGCACGCTACCAGCCGCCCTGCAGCACCTCGTCGAGTCGGTCGACGAAGAAGTCCGCGCTCTCCCGACTCAAGCACAGGGGCGGCTTGATCTTCAGCACGTTCTGCCTCTCCGAGGTGGGCTGCACGATCACGCCGAGCTCCAGCATCCGTTCGCAGATGGCGGCGGTCTCGCTGACCGCCGGCTCCAGGGTGTCCCGGTCGCGCACGAGTTCCACCCCCATGTACAGGCCCAGGCCGTGCACCATCCCGATCAACGGATGCCGTTCCGCGAGTTCTGCAAGCCGGCCTGCCAGGTGCCGGCCGACGGCATCCGCATTCTGCTGGAGGGATTCGTCCCGGATGACGTCGAGCACGGCCAGCCCCGCGACGCAGCTGACCGGACTGCCGCCGGCCGAGGAGAAGAAGTTGCCCTCCCTGGCCAGGGATTCGGCGATGTCCCGGCGGGTGAGCACCGCGCCGAGCGGGTATCCGTTGCCCATCGCCTTGGCCACCGTGAGGATGTCGGGCACGACGCCCTGCTGCTGCACGCCCCAGAAGTGGCTGCCCAGCCGGCCGTAGCCGACCTGCACCTCGTCGGCGATGCACAGCCCGCCGCGTGCACGGACCTGCTCGTAGACACGGGCGAGGTATCCCGCCGGGGGCACGACGCCGCCGGCATTGCCCAGCACGGGCTCGCAGATGAACGCGGCCAGGTCAGCCCCCGGGCCGTCCGGATCGGCCAACAGCCGGGCCAGGTCGGCCGCGTACTCCCCTGCCGCCCCGGCACCGCGATGCGTCCCGCGATAGGAGTTCGGAACATCCGCGATGTGCACCCAGTCGGGCCGGGAGGCCAAGGAGAAAGGGTTGTCGTAGGCCGAGGTCGACACCGCGTCGGAGGCCGACGTCCAGCCGTGGTAGCCCTCTCGTAAGGCGACGACGTTGCTGCGACCGGTGTGGATCCGGGCCAGGCGCAGGGCCAGGTCCACGGCCTCGCTGCCGCTGTTGACCAGAAGCACGGTGTCGAGGATGGGATCCGGTGATGTCGCCACGATGTGTTCGCAGAGGTCGGCCAACGCCGAGTAGAGGAACCGGGAGTTCGTGTTGAGCAACGCCAGCTGATCGCTCACGGCACGGGTGAACCGGGGGTGGCTGTGCCCGATCACGGCGACGTTGTTGACCATGTCAACGTAGGAGCGCCCGTGAGTGTCGATCAGCAGTTCCTGCCAGCCGCGTTCGATCTGCGGCGGCCGTTCGTAGTACTTCTCCTGCGCCGCGGCCATCATGGCACCGCGACGGGCCAGTTCGATCGCCGGGTCGACGACGGATGCCTGCGGCGCCAGCCCAAGCAGCCGCGCCGGGTCCGGTGCGAGGGTTGCCCACGCGGCGGCCCGGGAGGGCTGGGTGAAGTGCGGGACCGGCAGACCCGGGCGAGCGAGCTCCTGCACGGTCACCCGAGCAACCGGGCTCGCGACGCCCACGGGCTCCCCTGCGGCGATCGCGGCCCCCGGCACGAGGTTCGACACGATGCCGCCGATGCGCAGCCCGAAACCGGCCAGCGTCAGAACCAGAGTGTCGCCTCCGATCTCGGTGACCGAGGCAGCCGCGGGCGCGACGATCACCGAACCGGCAGGCAGGAAGACCTCGGTGAACAGCGCGAACGTGTCGGGTTCCCGGCGCGAGTGCGGCGGGGTTCGGGTGAGCCGGAACTGGCCGTAGGGGGCGACGGCGGCGCTGCGTCGGGCGAGGGCGGCCTGCGCGAGCCGCCACTCGGCATCCGTTGTCTGCCAGAGGCCGTCGGCCAGGGCCGGGCTGGTCACGGTGAAATCGAGCATTTCGTAGTCGCCGTCGGCGAGCGCGGGGATCATCGGCACGGTCGTCTGTTCGGGCACGGTCGTGTGTTCGGGCACGGTCGTGTGTTCGGCACCAGTGTGCGGCCGCCGACCGAGCGCCTGCCGGATGGCCGCGTCCGCTTCCTCCCAGCCGATCGCGCTGGCTGCGGCGAAGACCTGCCATTCGGCGTCCATCCGGTGCCTCGCGTAGTCGTTGTCCGCGTCGATCTGCACCTGCTGCTCGCCGCTGGCCACCAGCACCGCCCCGCGGAGCACGATCAGCGGCCAGAGCGCGGTGATCTCGGCCTCGGTCAGGGGAACGACCTCGTCGAAGGCGACGATCGCCTCGAGGGCCGCCAGCGGATTGTCCGGCATGTGGTGCAGAACGGATGCCGCCGTGACCGCCAGCTCCGCGACCAGCCACCCGGTGGCCAGATCGCCGAAGTCGATGACTCCCTCGGGCACGTGGTGGCCGTTCGGCAGCACCCGGCAGATTACGTTGTCGTCGGTGATGTCCCCGTGGATGGTCTGCAGCCGCAGCACGGAGGCCACAGCCGCCAGACGTGCGGCGGCGCTGTCGGCGATGGCACGGAGCTGATCCCTGGTCTCTTCCGCCGGCACCCAGCGCATCAGCAGGTCGATCACGGTCTTCGCGTTGCGCAGGTCCCACTGCAGCGTGCGGTCGAGGCCGTCCGCCGCGAAGTCACGCAGGTGCAGCGACGTGGTGCCCGAGAGCCGGCCGAGCGCCCGGACCACCGGCGGGGCCAGATAGCCCCGCGCCTCGAGCGACGGGCCCTCGAGGAAGGTGAGTAGCCGCACCGGGAGGAGGGCGGCATCCGTTGCGTGCCAGTGCTGGCGACTGAGGCCGTTCAGCCCCCGCACGGGCTGCGGCACGCGCATGCCGCGCTCGGTTAGGAACACCATCACCGCGTCCTGCGCGGCCAGCTCGGCGGCTGAGAAGGCCGGGTTGTCGACCTTGAGCACGTAGCGCTGCGTCGCTCCCCCCGCAGAGTCACCGGCGGAGTCACCCGCGGAGTCACCGGTGGCGGCACTGGTGGCGGCACCGGTGGCGGTGATCAAAAAGTTGCGGTCCTGCTGGCTGCCGAGCTCGCGGGCCGTGCCGGTGATCCCGAAGAGCGAGGACGCCATCGATTCGGCGTCGGCCGCGGTGATATCCGGGCGCACGAGCCCTTGGCCGCTGAAGAAATCAAAACCAGGCACGTCGACGCTCCTCGCAGATAGTGCAATGAATCCTGCCAGTTTGGCACCAGGGCCGCTCGTTCTGTGCGCCCAACGCTCAGTTCGCGCGCAACTCGGAGCCCGGCGGGCAGAGATGACATCATCGAGAGAGACAACGTCGTCGTCACAGACCAAGGGACGCGAGCGAACACTCGTGGATTCCGGGAACGAACAACGACCGAAAGCCGCCGCAGTGAACCACTTAGCAGAGCCCTCCGACATCCGACTCATCGTTTCAGACATGGATGGCACTCTTCTCGACGACGACGGCAACGTGCCCGACGCGTTCTGGCCGCTCCTCGACGACCTCCATCGGGCCGGGATCCTGTTCGTGCCGGCCAGCGGACGCCAGTATCAGACACTGCACGGCATCTTCGGCGAGCACGACGGACTCATCTACATCGCGGAAAACGGAACCAACGTGGTGCAGGACGGCATCAGCATCGACGTCGAACCCGTCATGTCCGAGATCATCGCCCCCATCGTGGACTGGGTGCGCGGCACCGCCGCCACGGGTGCCGACCTGGGGCTCGTCGTCTGCGGCGCCCGGAGCGCCTACATCGAGCGCAGCGACGAGCGCTTCGTCGACCAGGTTCGCCGGTACTACGCAGCGGTCGAGGTCGTAGCGGATGTGCATGCGGCCGCCCTCGACGATGTCATCTTGAAACTGGCGATCTACGACCCTGCCCGCGCCGAACAGCGAAGCGGACCGGCCTTGCGCGGCCTGGGGCTGCCCGCGGAGGTCGTGGTCTCGGGCGAGAACTGGGTCGATGTGATGCGCCAGGGAGCGAACAAGGGTCGAGCGTTGGAACGGCTCCAGCAGCAGCTCGGCATCAGCCGGGCCCAGACGATGGCGTTCGGCGACTACCTCAACGACGCCGAGATGCTCGATGCCGCCGGGCACTCCTATGCCATGGCCAACGGCCACCCGAGCATCCTGGCGCGCGCCGCGAACATCGCGCCGTCGAGCTCGGAGGCCGGCGTGGTCAGCAGCATCCTCGCCGCCCTACCGCACCTGCAAAGTGCGCACGTGACCGCCTGATCGCCCGGTAGCTCCCTGCCGCGCCTCCGTCCCGAACGAATTCGACGGAGATTTTGCCCATAGCGGGCCCGAACACGACGGAATGGCTGTTTTCGACGAGAATCTCGGCTCTCCTGCTTCATCTGTGGGTGTTGCGGAGCGCCTTAACGGCCGCACGCCGCTTCCTGTCTAGGTTTCTGACTGTCTAGGAACAGAAACT
>NZ_SOGZ01000008.1:0-40621 GCF_004403145.1 Cryobacterium sp. TMT1-62
GCACGAGCAGGGCGGCGGGCGCCGAGGCTTCGGCCTGGTTCAGGTTCACGGTGGCCGCGCGGTCACCGGCGACGGATGTCCCTGCGGCCGCGCCGAGGCCGGTGGGCGCCGTGAGGCCCGTGGGCGCCGTGCCCGCGACAGTCGCTCCGGCGGAAGATGCCGTCCCGGCTACGGGCCCTGCGGTGGCACCGGGCCCTGCGGCGGTGACGGGCGCTACGGCGGCGGGTGCTACGGCGGCGGGTGCTACGGCGGCGGGTGCCGGTGGCACCGGCATCGGGGCAGCGAGAGTCCCGGCCGGAAGCGCGGTACCGCCAGCGGCGTTCGCTGCGGTGAAAGTGTTGGAGTCTGCGGCGGACGTCTCCGTGGAGTCTGAGTCGGCTTCGGATTCGGTGGCGGCGATGGTGGAAGTCTCGGCGGTGCCGGCGGTGCCGGCGGCGGCGGTCGGGATGGTCACGGCCTCGGTCCCGACAGAGTCGGCGAGGGCAGCACTGTCGGCTCCGGTGGCTATCGCCCCGGCGGCTTTCGCACCGGTCGGCAGTGGCGAGAGGCTGAACCCGGCGGGAGGCAGGATGGCGCTCGGCTGCTGGTGCTCCGGGGCCGGCGCCGCGCCGGTCAGGGCGTTCCTCAGATCAGTGCTCGGTCCGGAGGCCGGTTCGGCGGTGCGCTCCGAGGTCGGCTCGGGAGCCCGGGATGAGGTTGACGCGGAACCCGGCGGAGACGCGATCGCGGAGGTGCGCGGGCCCGCGAGGGTGCCCTGCAGCACGGACGCGAATGAGCCGGCACCCGGGCGGGCACCCAGGGGGCCACGCGAAGCCGAGGGGGAGGCGGCGGCGGAGGAGGCGGATGAGGACGCGGATGCCAGCGCCTGCGCCGCGGTGTGGTGCGCCGGCGCCAGCCGGACGGACGTGGCGCTCATCGGGAGGCTCCGTTTATGAATGAGGCCAGTGCGGCGCTGAGCTGGCTGCCGGCGGCTGACGAAGCGGAGGCCGTGCTCGAGGACGCCGGGCTCGCGGTGGCGGCCGGGGCATCCGGAATCACACGGCGGATGGTGTCGATCTCGGAGTCGTCCATGTAGGCCTCGACCAGTGAGACCGTGCGGCCCTCGTAGGGCGCGTGGATGACCTTGTTGTCGCCGGCGTAGATCAGGATGTGCTCGCCGCCGCCGGTGACGATCAGGTCACCGGGCTTGGCCTCGGCGAGGGAGCCGACCTCGGTGCCGATCTTCATCTGACCCGACACGAGGCGCGGCACGTCTATGCCCATTTCGGCATACACGGTTTGCACCAACCCGGAACAGTCCATGCCGCTGGCGTCTTCACCGCCGAAGACGTAGGGCACGCCCAGGTACTTCTTCGCGGCGTCGACCACGTCGGCGCCGGTGGCCCCACCCGGGTTCGGTGCGGCCGGGCCGACCGCGGCGGCGCCCGACGCCGACGCGAGGGCGTCGGCGAAGGTGTTCGCCGAGGTGCTCGCGCCCGCACCGGCGGTGGCGCTGCCGGCTGCGGCAGTAGCCTGCGCCTTCTGGGCGTTCGCCCCGGCCGAGAGCTGTACGAGTGTCGCCTGGATCTCGCTGACCCGGCTCATCGCCGCGATCATGGTCATCGCGGGTCACCGCCCGCGCCCCGGTTGCGGTGCCAGCCGGTCGACGCAATCTCGTCGAGGATGGTCTGTTCGCGGTGCAGGTCGTCGGCCGCGACCAGGGCTCCGTGCCGGCCCTCGAGCTTCTCCAACCGCACCGTATCGGCACGGGTCGCTTCGAAGGCGACCTGCGCCTCGCCGACGGCAACCTGGTAGTTGCGGCCGAGGGCCTCCATGTCGGCCAACATGCTGTGCGCCGAGGCGCGGGCGGAGGCGATCGCCGACAGCGTGTCAGCCCCGCTGGCCAGACTCGGCGCGTGCCGCAGGGTGGCCCTGGTCGCGGCCCGGCGAGCCGCGTTCGCCTGAACGACGGCGTTGGCCTGGGCCAGGTCGCCGGCGGCCTGGTCCTGCTGCAGGTGCCGTAGCCGGAGGAGCCCGGCCAAAGCGAAAGTGCGTTTCATCAGAGCGCCCCCAGCGTTCGAGTAAGTGTCGTGAGTTGGTCCCAAGCGAGCGGGGCCGAGGTCTGGTCGTCCATGCGCTGCTGGAGGAACGCGTTGATGGCGCCCTCGTTGTCGACGGCGGCGTCGACCAGCGGGTTCGTGCCCCGCCGGTACGCGCCGACGTCGAGCAGGTCCTGCGCGGTGCGGCGTGCGGCGAGCACCCGGCGCAACAGGCCGGCGACCTGGTTCTGCTCGGAGCTGTTGACCCGGGAGGCGACACGGGAGATCGAGGAGAGCGCGTCGACAGCGGGGAAATGGCCGAGGACAGCCAGTTTGCGGTCGAGTACGACGTGTCCGTCGAGGATCGAGCGGGCGGCATCCGCAATCGGTTCATTGTGGTCGTCGCCGTCGACGAGCACCGTGTAGACGCCCGTGATCGACCCGGTTTCGTCGGTGCCGGCCCGCTCGAGTAGGCGGGCGAGCAGGGAGAAGGTCGAGGGCGGATAACCGCGGGTGGCGGGGGGTTCGCCGACCGAGAGGCCGATCTCGCGCTGGGCCATCGCCACCCGGGTGAGTGAATCCATCATCAGCATCACGTCGGCTCCCTCGTCACGGAACGACTCGGCGATCCGGGTGGCCAGGAAGGCGGCGCGCAGCCGCATCATGGCCGGTTCGTCGGAGGTGGACACGACCACGATCGAACGGGCGAGCCCCTCGGGTCCGAGGTCGTCTTCAAGGAATTCGCGCACCTCGCGGCCGCGCTCCCCCACCAGGGCGATGACCGAGACCTCCGCGTCGGTGCCGCGGGCGATCATCGAAAGCAGCGAGGACTTGCCGACGCCGGAGCCGGCGAACAGGCCCATCCGCTGTCCCTTCCCGACGGTGGTGAGGGTGTCGAGCACGCGCACACCCAACTGGAGCGGCGTCTGGATGCGGGAGCGGGCCATCGCGGAGGGGCTGTCGTGATCGAGGCCGACGAACCGGGCACCGGAGAGAGGGCCTTTGCCGTCGATGGGCCGGCCGAGGCCGTCGATGACGCGCCCGAACAGGCCGGCGCCGGTGGGCACGAGGTGCGGGGTTCCGTCCGAGCGCACGGGCGCGCCGATCCGAATTCCGGTCATCCGGCCGAGCGGCATGCACCGGATGCCGCCCTGCGTCGTGGCGACCACCTCGGCGTCGATCTCCCCGCCGTCGCCGACCGTGACCAGATCGCCGATCGCGGAATTGAGCCCGCGCACCTCCAGACCGAGACCGACGATCGAAGAGACGACGCCCACCCGCTGGGGCCGCGCGGCGTCGAGGGCGGAGCGGATCTTTCCCGCGCGCGGACGCCAGGCGGGGGCCTGCGCCAGGGTCACGACCGGGCTCCGGTGAGGGCGGCCTTCGCGCGGGTAAGCGCGGTGCCGATCCGGGCGTCAAGGAATCCATCGGGGAACTCGGCGATCGCGTCGCCACGGGCGAGGTCGGCGTCCGCCGTGAAGTCCACGCCGGCATCCGCGCGGGTGATCAGGTCGATCAGAGCAAGGTCGGCGGGGTTCATCCGCACGGAGTGCGGGCGAATGGTACCGAGTGCGCCGGTGGTGACGGTCGCACCGGTCACTCCGGTCGCGAGGGCGCGGCCCAGTGCGGCCCGCGCCGAGGCGTCGGCGTCGCCGAGTGAGTAGCCGAGGATCGCTTCGGCCAGCTCCAGCGCGGTCGCGACAAGGGTGTCCTCCGCCTCCTGGATCACCGGAACGGTGCGCTCGTGCAGCGCGGCGGCGGCGGCACCCAGCAGCGCGACCGCCCGGTCGATCCGCGCCTGGCCGATGGCACCGGCGGCGGCCTGCTCGGCGTCGAGCCGCGCGATCCGGGCATCCACCTCGGCGGCGGCCGCCCGGAGTCCCGCGGTGTAGCCGGCGGCGTGCCCCCGGGCCCGGGAGGCGTCGCCGCCTGCGTCCCGCTCGCCCTGCAGGCTGGGGAAGGTCACGGCGGAGAAGTNCCGGGAGGCGTCGCCGCCTGCGTCCCGCTCGCCCTGCAGGCTGGGGAAGGTCACGGCGGAGAAGTTCGACCGGGCGGTCGCTGCGTCAAACAACATAGTCGTCCTCCTCGGCACGTTGCACGGTGATGCTCCCCTGCGCCTCGAGGTCGCGGATGGCCCGCACGATCGTGGCGCGCGCTTCCTCGACCTGCGACACCCGCACGGGCGCCATGGCTTTGACCTCGTCGTCGAGGATCTCCCGGTTGCGCTCGGACAGGTTGGTGCGAATGATCGAGACCACAGCGTCCGCGGAGCCCTTCATGGCGATGGCGAGGATGCCCGCGTCGATGCCGCGGAGCACCTGCTGTACGTCTCGGTTTTCGAGCTTGACGATGTCGGCGAAGGTCAGCATCCGTGACCGGACCTCTTCGGCCAGGGCCGGATCGCGCGCATCGAGGGCTTCGAGAAGGGCGCGTTCGGTGGCCACATCGGCCCGGTTGATGATCTCGACGAGCGGCTGGATGCCGCCGACGATCTCCACCGAGTCGCGGGAGGAGGCGACGGCGCCGACCCGGGCCTTGAGGGTCTCGGTGACCACGCGCACGGCCTCGGGGGTGGCCGTACCCATGCCGGCGATGCACTGCGCCACCTCCGCGCGCAGGTCGGCGTCGAGGCCGCCGAGCACGGCGGAGGCGTGCCCGGGGCGCAGGTGCGCGAGCACGAGCGCGATGGTCTGGGGCAATTCGCCGTCAAGCAGGGTGAGGATCTGCAACGGCTCGGCGGCGTCGAGAAACTCGAAGGCCTTGCCGGCCATCGACGAGGCCACCTTGACCATGACGCCGGCCGCTCGTTCCGCGCCGAAGGATGCCTCAAGCAGGCCGATCGCGTAGGCGTGACCGCCGCGCCGGGTATGGGCACCCTTGACCGTGAGTTCGTGGAACTCCAGAACGGTGGTTTCGGTCACCTCCGGGTCGACCCGGCGCAACTGCACCATCTCCGCGGCGATATCGGCCGCCTCGGCCTCGGTGAACTGCTTCATCACTTCGGTGGCGCGCTGGTGCTCCATGCTCATCAGCACCACGGCGACCTTCTGCGTGCCGGTCAGGGCCGGCTGGGCGTCGATCATGCGGGCTGCCGGTCATCCATCAGGCCGCGGAGGTATTCCGCGGTCTTCGCAGGGTCACGCTGAGCGAGTGCGTCGATCTCCACCCGCATCCGGTCGGAGGCCGGCGGCAGATAGGCCACGGTCGGGGTGGGGTCGATCATGATCGGCGCGATCGGGGCGCTCAGCGGGAACGGCACCTCCGGCACGGACAGCGCGGGCCGGACCTCCATCATTTCGTCAAGCTCGATGGACTCGCGGCTCTGGCGGCGCGAACGACGCGCGTAGAGGATGAGCCCCAGCACGAAAGTGATGACAATCCCCGCGGTGATGATGGCGATGCGCATGATCTCTGCGAACCGGTCGGCGGCGGCCGCCGCTTCGGTCGCCGCGAGGGCCGCGGCGGCATCCTCTGCCGCGCCGCCGTTGAAGCTGACTACCTCCACGGTGACCGCGTCGCCGCGCTGCACGTCGATGCCGGCGGCCGAGGCCACCAGCGAGGTGACGTCGGCGACGTTGAGCTGACCCACGACGTCGGCGTTCACGGCCACCGAGACCGTCTGCCGGTTGATCTCCCCGGCCGGGATGGTGCGGGTCTCGGTGACCTTGTTGACCGCGTTGTTCTTGGTGGTGTCCTCGGAGGTGAAGGTTCCATCGCCCTCGGTGCCCGCCGGGACGGCGATGTTGTCCGGGCCGAGGACGCCGGCCGCGGAGCCGCCGGAGCCCGTGTACGACTCGGTTTTGACGGCCTCGTTGAGGGCCGGGGCATCCGTCGGGGTGGTGAACGATTCCTCGACCCGCTGGGCCGACTGGTAGCTCATGTCGGCGGCCACGACGACGGTGGCGTTGCCGGGCCCGACGACCTTGTCCAGCATGGCCTGCACGGCCCCCCGCACGCGGTCCTCGTAGGCGCCGGCCTGCTGGTCGGCGGATCCGGTCGCTCCCACGCCGACCGCCGAGAGCACGACACCCGTGGAGTCGATGACGGCCACGTCGGTGGGTGCCATCCCGGCGATGGAGGCCGAGGTGAGGTGCACGATGGACTGCACCTGGTCGGCGTTCAGGGTGCTGCCGGTGGCCGTCTCCACGAAGACGGATGCCGTGGGGTCGCTCTGCTCCGACGCGAACACGGTCTCTTCGGGGATCGCCAGGCGCACCGAGGCGTTCTTGACGCCCTTCATGGCCTTGACGGTGTTGGCGAGTTCGCCCTCGAGCGCCCGCTTGTAGGTGACCGACTGCTGGAACTCGCTGGAAGTGACACCCATGGTGTCGAGCAGCCCGTAGCCGCCCGTGCTGGAGGACGGCAGGCCGGCTGCGGCGGCCTTGAGGCGCTCGTCGTAGACGTTCTGCTGCGGCACCAGGATCGTCGCGCCACCGTCGCTGAGCTCGTAGGCGACGCCGTCGGTGCGAAGCTGCTCGACGATGGTATTCGCGTCGGAACCGCTCAGCCCGGAGAACAGGGGCGTGAAGGCCGGCTTGGTGGCCCACATGCTCAGGGCGGCGATGCCCAGGGCAAGCACGGCGACGCCGATGATGGCGACCGTGCGCTGGGCGACGGAGAAGGACCGGATGCTCTGGCCGAGGCGTGCGAAGGCCGACGTGATCGGGCGCGGCATCAGGCCTGCATCCTCATGATCTCGTTGAACGCGTCGACACCCTTATTGCGCACGGCGGCCACGAGTTCGAGGGTGACCTGGGCGCGAGTCGAGGCCAGGGTGGCCGAGTGGATGTCGGTCAGGTTTCCGGTTACGGCCTGCACCGTGAGGGTGTTGGAGGTGGCCTGCAGCTGCTGCAGATTGTCGACGGCGCCGACCAGGGCGCTGCCGAAGGCCGAACCGTCGGCGCCCTGGCTCCCCGGGGTTCCCTGCACACCCTGCAGGCCCTGCACGCCGGAGAGGTATCCCGTGCCGGTCACGGACTGGATCGGGTTGATCGAACCGATGGTCATCAGGAGCGTCCAATCTGGAGTGCGGCTTCGTAGGTCGTCTTGGCACGGTCGACGACGGCGGCGTTGGCCTGGTAGCCGCGCTGCGCCATGATCAGCGCGCCCATCTGCTCGGCCATGTCGACGTCCGGGCGGCGCACGTAGCCGGCCTCGTCGGCGAGTGGGTTGCTCGGGTCGAAGGTCAGAATTCCCTCGGCGTCGCCGAGTGCCGTCCCGGCCGCATAGGCTCCGGTGGTGCCTTGGCCGGCCTGGGCGACGATGTAGCGCGCCTGGAAGGCGTCACCGTCGGTGGCGGTGACCGTGTTGGCGTTGGCGATGTTGTCCGCGACGGCGTCGAGCCATTTGCGGTGCAGGGTGAGGCCGCTGCCGGCAATCCCGATGGCGTCGAGGGTCATCAGCTGGTTCGCATCGCGGAGCGCATGGCCGTGAACGGTCCGTTGACGGCCTGCGCCGCGAACTGGTACCGCAGCACGGTGTCGATGTTGGAGAGGGTCTCGGTGTCGAGGTTGACGTTGTTGCCGTCGAGGCGGGTGGGCTCGAGGGAACTGGCGGTGGTGGCGACAGTACTGCCGCTGCCGGCCTGCACAGACTGCGCCAGGGCATCCTCGAACGCCACACGCTTGGCGTGGTAGTTCGGCGTGTTCACGTTCGCGATGTTGTTCGCGATGGTGCGCTGGCGCAGGGCCAGCCCGTCCAGCGCGCTGGAGAGCGCCGTCATGGTCACGGATTCAAACACGGATACCCGATTCGTCGGCAAAACGAGGGCGGCCGATCCGTGGCCTGTGGTCGAGCAATCCCTGCTCGCTCCTAGCTATCGGCCGGTGGCCGAGGCGCGTAAGGAGTTGTCGCGGAACTTCTTTCCTCACGTTTTCGAGCGGAACCCCGCAACTGTTGTCGAAACGGACAACTGTTGCCCGCGCACGGGCAACAAATGTCCGAGCGGGCAACAGTTGGCCCGCAGCGGCGGTAGCCGGCAACGGGCGCGAGGTGGGCGGGCAGTCAGCCGGCTATGTCGAGGTAGACGGCCTGGTCGGTGTGCTGGGCCGAGATGATGGTGCGCACGGCGGCGAGGTGCACGCCGGCGGAGCGCCGGGCATCCTCGATCTCGCTGATCAGTTCGAGCTGGCCGGAGAGCAGGCGCCGGGCGCGCGTCTCGAGGTCGGCGGGCAGCTGGCCCAGGTGTTCGGGCGCACGCCACTGCACGCCGGTAGAGAAGCGCTCCCCCGGGCCGGCCAGCACGGCGTCGCGCGCGCCCGAGCCGAGGCTCGACTCGAGCTGGTCGAGCACATCCAGCCACTCCTGGCGGTCGTTCGCAGATTCGTGGGTGTCGAGCAGAACCCTAGGCAAGACCGTACTCCCCGCCGGCACGCGCCGCGCTCTGGGCCGGCAGCAGCTCGGCCGCTTCGTGCCAGGTCTGCCGCAGCGGCTCGAGCAGGGCGATGGCCTCCCGGGTGCGGGCGACGTCCCGATAAATGTTGGCGCTCATCAACGCGTTGGACACGTAGGTGTACAGGGCGAACAGACCCTCGCCGCCCTCCCAGGCCTCCACGTTGAGCGAGGTCGACAGTTCGGAGACGATCGCCTGGGCGTGCAGGAGGTGCTCCGAGGCGACGGCCCAGTCCTCGATATTCTGGGCGATCTCGGCGCGGCCGAGGTCGAGCAGCAACCGGTCGTAGAGCATCGTGAGCAGGCGCACCGGCGTGGCCGAGAGCACCGCTTCGCGGTTCAACTGTGCGCGCCGGGCCTGTGCCCCACCCATCATGCTCATAACAGCCATCATCATCCTGTGCTCGAGGTCGGGAGCCCGGCAACCTGGGCACTCAGCCACGAGGACTGTGCTTTCAGGGCGCTGAGCTGGGTTTCCAGTGCGGTGTAGGTGCTCTGCAGGGTCGCCCGGCGGGTGGCCAGGCTGCGGTCCCAGTCGGCGATGCGGTCGCCTAAGTTCTTGACCGTGGACTGCTGACCGGTGATCTTCGCGGTGATCTGACCGTCGTATTTGTCCGAGGCCGATGACGCCGCTGCTGCGACGCGGGTCGCGATCTCCTGCACTGCTGCTTTGACGGTTACCGGGTCCTTGGCGAGGGCCGCGGCAAACTTGGCCGCGTCGAACTCCATGGTGCCGGATCGGGTGATGCTGATGCCGTACTCCGACGGCGAGTGCCCGTTGATCGGTGCCGAGGCGGCCGTGAGAATGCGCTGCTTGACGTCGCGCACGGTGCTGTCGCTGGTGAAGATGCCGGCCGACAACACGGCGGCCCCCGACGCGTTGGTGCTGTTGACGACCGCGGACTTGGTGGAGATCAGCGCGAAGACGCCGTTCAGGGAGCTGACCAGACCCGAGGCCAGGGAGCCGATCTGCGCGTCGTCACGAGCGACCTTGATGGTGACGGGGTCAACGGAGACGGCGGATACCGTGATCGCGACGCCGGGCAGCAGGTTCGCGAACGTGTTGGTGGCCGAGGTGATCGTCTGGGCGGCGGTGCTACCGGCCCACAGGGTGACGCTGGCGTCCTGGGCGGTGCGGATGACGGCGGCACCCGCGGCGGCCAGCAAATCGGGCGCGCTGTTCGCCGTGACCTCGGCGGCGGTGCCCTGATAGACACTGAAGGCCTTGGCCGCACCGGAGTCATTCCCGGTGAACTGGAGCCGGTACTGAGCGACGCCGCCGGCATCCACTCCGGACGCGACCTTCGTGGCGGTAACTCCGGTGTTGGCGGCGTTGATGGCCGTGGCGACGGCGTCGAGAGAGGTCGAGCTGACGGAGATCTCGGTCGTGACACCGCCAGAGACGATGGTCAGCATGGCCGGGTCGGCGGGCCAGGCGGTCATGGCCGCGGAGACGCCGACCTGGCTGCGAGCGAGGTTGGTGACGACGACGTCGAGTTGCCCGGCGCTGGCGTTGGCCGAGACCGCCGTTGTGACGGTGGGAGAGGTACTGGTGGCCGAATAGAGGTCGAGTGCGGCCGGCTTCGCGGCCTTGCCGGCCAGATCGGCCAGGCCGGCGATCTGGGTGTTGAGGCCCTGCAGCGCCGAGATCAGGTTCTGCGACGAGGAGACCTTGGCCTTCAGCAGCGTCTGCGGAACGGCTTCGACCTGCATCAGGGAGTTGATCAGGGAGGTGGTGTCGAGCCCGGAGACGAGTCCGTCGATGGCGTTCGTCATGTCTTCCCCTCCTTACGTTTCTGCGATCAAGCTGGATGGTGCGGGTGTAAACGTGAATGGCTGGCGGCGACCGAGGGATGAGGTCCAGTTCATCTCTTAGGTCACCACCAGCCATAGTTCACCGTGCGGTTTCCCGAAAGGTTCAGCTACTCAGGGTTAGCGGAGCAGCGACAGCACGCCCTGAGCGGACTGGTTGGCCTGCGCGAGCATGGCGGTACCGGCCTGCGAGAGGATGCTGGAACGGGTGTACTTGACCATTTCCTCGGCCATGTCGGTGTCGCGGATGCGCGAGCCGGCAGCGGTGAGGTTCTCCTTGGAGACGGCCAGGTTCTTGATGACGCTCTCGAACCGGTTCTGGTTCGCGCCAAGCTCGGCGCGTGACGTGGACACGGCCTTGATGTTCAGGTCCAGTGCGGCGATGGTGGACAGGGCCGTTGCTGCGTCCTTGAAACCGTCAGTCGCTGCAGTTCCCAGCACCTCAATGGCGGCACCGATAGTAGACACGTTCGTGAGATTCACAACAATCTGGTCGGTTGCAGCGACGCTGCCAGCGCCGACCTGGAAGGTCAGCGACGCCTTGACGCCGTCGAGCAGGGCCGTACCGTTGAAGTTGGTCGAGGCCCCGATACGGGTAAGTTCCTTGCCCAGGGCAAGAACCTCGGTCGTGATCGCGGTACGCGAATCGGTGTTGTTCGAGTCGTTGCCGGCCTGGACTGCGAGGTCACGAACGCGCTGCAGGATCGAGGTGACCTCGTTCAAGGAGCCCTCAGCGGTCTGGATGACCGAGATGCCGTCCTGGGCGTTGCGGCTGGCGACCGTGAGGCCACCGACCTGCGACTTGAGGCCCTCGGAGATGGCCAGGCCGGCCGCGTCATCCGCTGCGCGGTTGATGCGGAGGCCGCTGGAGAGCTTCTCCAGGGACTTGGACATGTCGTTCTGCGTGGCGGCCAGGTTGCGGTACGTGTTGTTGGCCGCGAGGTTGGTGTTGATCTGCATACCCATGATGAAATCCTCCGTGATTGGGTGGTGAACGCCAGGCCATCCATGGCCTGACACAGTGAGCTATCGGCCTCTGCTGAGACCGCGTTAGCCGTTGATCGAAAAAACTTCCCGGGTGTCTGAACCGGCAGGATCGGCAGCATCCGTCGACCCGGCGGCGTACGCCACCCCGCTCGCGGTGGCGAGGCCGAGCATGGCCTGGTCGGCGAGGCGGGCGAGGTAGGCGCTGCGGCGGGCCGGCGCAATGCGGGACTCGGGAACGTATTCCACCTCGGCGTCGTCGGAGTAGTGCGTGCCCAGGCCGTCGCGGAGCAGACGGATGGCCTCCGCCCGCTGCTGAGACACCGCCGAGTGGGTGATTCCGAGCTCGACCGCGATCTCCTTGACCGAGCGGTCGTCGAAGTAGACCTGCTGCACGATCACGCGCATCTTATCCGGCAGTGCCGCGATGGCGGCGTGCAGGTAGGCCAGGCGCTCGGCGGAGAGCAGCGAGTCGCCGGGGAGTTCGGTTCCGGAAACCAGGAACTCGGCGGTGGCGTCATCGAGGGTCGAGACGGTGCGCTCGGAGTCGGACAGGCCGGCGATCGCGGTCTCCCGGTCGACGCCGAGGGCGGCGGCGACCTCGTCGACGGATGCCGCGCGGCCGAGGGCGCCGGCCAGCGTCTGCTGAACGGCACGGGTCTCCTTGATGCGGCGGCGGGCCATCCGAGTGGCCCAGTCATTGGAGCGCATCTCGTCGGCGAAGGCGCCGATGATGCGGCGCCGTGCGAACGCTCCGAACGGAACGCCGAGGTCGGCGTTGAAGGCATCCGCCGAGGTGATCAAAGCGAGAGCTCCGGCCGAGGCCAGGTCGTCGCGGGAGAGGTGCCGGGCCTTGGCCCAGGTTTCGGATACGAGGTAGCCGACGAGCGGGAGGTTGTCGATCACCAACTGGTTGCGTTCTGCACGATTCACACGGAACTCCCTGAGTGCTTGACACCTGAATTGTCCCGATCGATCAGGCAAGGGCCTGGTCGAACGAGTGGCCGGGTAGGCACGGGGACGTTGCGAGAAAGCGGGGGATGTGATGCAGGGGTTCGGGGCCCAGGCCACAGAACTTCGCGGCCATGATTAAAACGTAAAGGCGCGGTCGGTGGCCGAATGCGCAACGGTGCCCCCACAACGGGGCCAGGCACCCCCACATCGGGGCGGATCACCCCGCAACGGGGGCCAGGCATCCGGTGTCTGCCGGAATCGTGTCCTCCCTTTAGTGGACACCTTCAGTCTCGGCTGGCAGTCTGAATCCACACCGTGGCTAACCGGGGGCCGTCACCTGCCGATAGTCGTAGTAACAAGCCGTTGACCTGCGCGATTTTGCGCGGACCGGCCGCACCAGACGACAGGCAGTTGGAGGAGACGTGGGCGCCAATGAACTATCAGCGTTGCTGTGGCGCGAGCGGGAGCTCCTCGAACTGCTCGTCTTCAAACTCGACGAGGAACAGCTGCTGCTGACCAACGGCAAGACCCGCTGGCTGCAGCAGGGCACCCGTGAGGTGGAGCAGGTGCTCGGCCACGTTCGGGATGCCGGCCTCGCCCGCTCGGTCGAGGTTGCCGCCGTCGCCCTCGATTGGGGAACGGCCGAAGACGCCACCCTGCGCGAGCTCGTGGCTCACGCCCCCGCCGGCCCGTGGTCCGAGATCATGGCCGCGCACCTCAAGGCGATGGGTGAACTGACCACGCAGATCAAGGAACTGCGCGACGCCAACGAGCAGCTGCTGCGCTCCGCCGTCCGCTCCAGCCAGGAGACCCTGGCCGACGTGCGCGCGAACACTCAGACGTATGACGCCACCGGGGCCGCCGGTGCGCGCCCCACCGGCTCCCGACTTTTCGACCAGATTCTGTGAGGGTGCCGCGATGAGCACCTTCGGAGGACTCAACACCGCCTACACCGGCCTGGTCGCCGCCCGGCAGGGTCTCGACGTCGTGGGCCAGAACATCGCCAACGCGAACACGGAGGGGTACACCCGGCAGCGGGTGACGACTTCCGCGGTAGACGCGTCGACCCGTGTGGGCCTGATGAATTCCGGGGTGCGCCCCGGCCAGGGTGTCAGCGTCGACGGAATCGCCCGCCTCGGCAGCGCGTCGCTGGACGCCCAGGTGCGCGGCACCGCCGCGGTCGCCGGCTACTCCGCGGTGCGGGCGAACGCGCTGAGCGCCGTCGAGGCCTCGCTGAAGGAGCCCGGCGAGAACGGGCTCTCCGCCCAGCTGCAGGAGTTCTGGGCCGGCTGGCACGACGTGGCCAACGCCGCCGGTGAGACCGCGCCCGCCGGGGTGCTGCTGGGCCAGGCCGGCGCCGTCACCACCCAGATCAGGCAGGGGTACCAGGCGGTCGCCGCGAAGTGGTCGTCGGAACGCGGAAGCGTGGACACCATGGTCGCCGAGATCAACGGCGCGGCCGCCCAGGTGGCCGAGCTGAACGCGCGCATCCGTCAGTCGATTGCTGGCGGCGGAAACGCCAACGAGCTGATCGACCAGCGCAGCGGTCTCACCACGACCCTGGCCGCCCTCACCGGCGGCACCGTCGTCAACCGCCCCGACGGCACCGTCGACGTGCTCGTGGGCGGCAACGCGCTGGTCACCGGCGACACCGCCCGCCCACTCGTTGCGCTCGGTGCCCGCACCCTCGACGGTCCGAACGGCCTCACCGACCCGGTCGGCACCGCCGGGCCCGTGCGCGTGGAGTGGGCCGACCGCACCGGCGCGATCCCCGTCGACGGCGGCGAGCTCGCCGGCGCGCTCTCCCTGCTCACGAAAACGGATGCCGCCGGCACCGGCGGCGCCCTCGCCGAAGCCGCCGCGGCGTACAACTCCTTCGCCACGGGCCTGGCCGCGAAGGTCAACGCGATCTATTCCACCGGCGACAACTCGACCCGCCCCGGCCCCTTCTTCGGCTCGGCGGGCACGGGACCGGCCGCGCTCGGCCTGTCCGTCCTGCCGACGAACGCCGCCGAGCTCTCAACCGGGCTCACCGCGAACGGCGCCCTCGACGGCTCCATCGCCGACAGGATCGCCCAGCTCGGCGCCGGCACGGTCGTGGACGCCGCGGGAAACCCGGTGCGGTCCCCCAGCACCGACTGGTCGAACATTGTCACCTCGCTGGCCGTGACCACGAAGAACGCGCTGCGCCAGGCATCCCTCGCCGACCTCACCTCGACCGCCGCGGTGGGCGCTCAGCTCTCGAACTCCTCCGTCGATCTCGACGAGGAGAACGTCAACCTGCTTATGTTCCAGCACGCGTACCAGGGCGCCGCCCGGGTGCTGACCGCCGTGGACGAAATGCTCGACACCCTGATCAATCGCACCGGATTGGTGGGAAGGTAACCCATGATCGCCCGCGTCACCTCCCAGACCCAGATGCGCTCCGCGCAGACCAATCTGCAGGCCAACCTCGCCCGGATGGCGCAGTTGCAGGAGCAGGCCACCACGCTCAAGGCCATCGCCCGCCCCTCCGACGACCCCGCTCGGGCAGCCGATTCCCTCACCGTGCGCGCCGAGCAGCGCGCGGTCACGCAGTACGCCCGCAACGCCGACAACGGCGACGGCTGGCTCACCACCGCCAGCATGGCACTGGCCGAGGCCACGAACCTGCTGAACCAGGTGCGCGACCTGACCGTGCAGGGTGCCAACGACGGTGCTCTCTCCCCCGCCGCGAAGGAGGCCATCGCGGCCCGCCTCGACGGCCTCACCCAGAACCTGCTCGCGCAGGCGAACGCCGACTACCTGGGCCGCAGCGTCTTCGCCGGAAATTCGGATGCCGGGCTCGCCTTCCGGGACGACCCCGACTTCACCTTCACGGGCACCGCGACCGCGAGCGTCGACCGCCGCATCGGCGCGGACACCACCGTGAGGGTCGACGCCGACGGCGCCGCAATCTTCGGCACGGCTTCGAATTCGATTTTTGCTCTGATCGGCACCATCGCCGACGACTTGCGCACCGGCACGAACGTGGGTGCCCACCTCACAGCCATAGACTTGGCAATGAAGACCGTGCTCACGGCGCAGACCGATGTCGGTGTGCGTCAGGCCCAGATCCAGAAAGCCGGGGAAGCACTCGTGCAGCACAAGGGAAATCTCGAGGCCCAGCGGGCCGGAATCGAGGATGTCGACCTCGGCCAGGCCATCCTCGACCTGAAACTGCAGGAGGTCACCTACCAGGCGGCCCTGTCGGTCACCGCCCGGGTGCTCCAGCCGACGCTGATGGACTTCCTCCGATGAGCGCCGTTTCGACCGCCGGCACCGTGACCGCCGCCCTGAGCTTCGTGTCCCCGCCGCCCGGGCTGGACCCGCTGACCGAGTTCAGCCTGACCGAGATTCCCGGCGCCGACGGCCTGTTCTCGCTGCAGTCCGCAGAGGACCAGCGAACCCGTCTGTTCGTGCTCGACGCATCCGTCTACTTGCCCGACTACTCCCCCGTGATCAGCGACGAGCACGCGGCATCGCTCGACCTGACCGGGCCGGATGACGCGCTGCTGCTCGTGGTGACGAACCCCGGCGAGGACGGAACGACCGTGAACCTGATGGCGCCGATCGTCGTCAATGCCGCCACCGGTCGCTCGGCGCAGATCATCCTCGACGGCCAGGACTGGCCGCTCCGCGCCGAGCTGGGCGCCCACTCGGCCTGAGCGGACGGCTCACCCTGCCGGCTTGGCGACCGAGTGGCTGCACTGCTGGGTGTCGCCCGGCGGATAGCCTTCGGATATGACCCAGGGCATCGATCTGCATTCCGGCGCAGACCACCTCCCCGCAGCACTCGACGTTGAGACGCTCCTGGCCGGCTGGATGCCGGTCGACCCGGCCCAGGCCCGGTTGCGAAGCGAATATATCGACTTCGTGCGGGCGGGCCGCGGTTCTGCGCTCGACCGCGACGGCGGCGCCGAGCATCTGACCGCGAGTTGCTTCGTCTTCACTCCGGACCTGAGTCGCGTGCTGCTCTGCTTCCATAAAAAGGGCCGGTTCTGGGTGCAACTCGGCGGGCACATCGAGGCATCCGACCTCTCCGTGGCCGCGGCCGCCCTGCGCGAGGCCCGCGAAGAGGGCGGCATCGCCGAACTCAGTCCTCTCGACGGCCGACTCGTCGCCGGGACCGGCGACCCGTTGCCGGTCGACGTGCACCGGCACGCGCTCAGTTCGCGGTTCGGGCGCTGCACCACGCACTGGGACATCGGTTTCGCGGCTGTCGCACGGGCCGATGCGATGCCCGTGACGAGCCACGAGAGCGAAGACGTCGCCTGGTGGCCGACGGATGCCCTGCCGCAGCAGGTCCCGCAGGGTTTCGGCGACCGCCTGGCCGTGGTGCTTCGCGAGTTGGCACACCGGCTGGGCGCGCACTGAGTACGCGCCGAGCACGCACCGGGCACGCGCCGAGCACGCGCCGAGCATGACGGCCAAGCGAGGGACCGGGCGGCGCCTCCGCGCCGCCCGGGATCGGTGAGTGGGGTGACTGGGGTGGCTAGATCGTCTGCGAGATGCAGATGAAGTTGCCTTCGGTGTCGCGGAACCAGGCCGATTTTATGTCTTCGGCCGTGACGACCCCCTTCACCGTCTTCATTCCGGGGATGTCGAATTCCTCGAAGACGACTCCGCGTTCGCGGAGCGTGCTCATCTCGGTGTCGAGGTCATCCGTGATCCAGCCCATCTGGGCGTTCTGGGCCGTGCCGGCATTACTGGTCTCGTAGATCTCGAAGACCGATCCCGACCCGACGTGATACACGAGGACTCCCTCGTTGGTTTCGTCGGGGTCGAGGACAAGCGCGTCGTGGTAGAACGACTGGGCTCGTTTGAGGTCCGCCGCCGGTAACACGGTGTGCAGTTCTTTCATCATTGTGAAACGCCTCCTTGGTGGTGCAGGTGATTCGTGGCGCGTGTGGAGGGGTAGACGTTGAAGCCGCCGCGTATCGGGCATCCGGCGCCGCACTGGATGTCGATCAGGGCGTGCTTCCGAGGCGGAGAGCCGACTGTCGGTGAAGCGGTGAGCGCGAATCGTGGCCGGAACTCCTCGCCCAGCAGGGGTAGGTTGACCACCCCGGCGGGCGTTGACTTTTCGCTTTTTCCACCTCAAACATACGCCGAAGGCCCGCCCGAGTGAAGAGCCGTTTCCGATAGCCAGCCCCGGTGGTCAGCCCGGTGGTCGAGCTTGTCGAGACCCGGTGCGTCGACCTCCAGAGGTTCGCCGGGGCATCCGTCGCGGTCGAATTCGCTGACCTCGGAGATTCTCGCGACACGCCGGGCAACCGGCGACCACAACCGGTGTTTTGCCAGAAATCTCCGCGTTTACGTGACAACGGATGCGTGCCGCCGGCCCAGTAGCGGATGCCCGCAGCGGGCCCCGGGCGCGTTGCTCTGCTCCTCCACAATACGGGTATGATCGGGTTATCCACAGGGTACTGACGGGTGTCGATCTGGCCCCACGAATGTCAGTGGCCGCCCGTAACGTGTGACTCATGAAGCCCTCCTACCGTGAGCAGCTAGAACGCCTGGGTCGTCACTTCGATGCGATCCGGGAGACGCAGGCGGAGTCCGCCCGGGTCGACGCCCGCCTGGCCGAGCAGGTCGATCAGGCCCGCCGGTTCGCCGAGGTACTGGCCCTGGACGCGGTCCAGGCAGCCAAAGACAAGGCTCGGGAAGGTCCTCCGGCCATATCCGGGGTCACGGCCGGGGTGCCTCGTGCCCGGTGGGATGCCGCCATGGTCGCCAAACGGGAGTTTGTCACCGAGCTGGCGTGCACCCTGCGGCTGCCGGTGCGCTCGACCGAGACCCTGATCGCCGAAAGCCAGACCCTGATGAATGAGCTGCCCGCCACCCGGGCCGCGCTGCAGGACGGGTCGATCACGTACCGGCACGCGCAGGCGATCATGAACCAGGCCTGGTCACTCCCCGCCGAGGCACTGGCCGGGTTCGAAGAGGCGCTGTTGAAATCCGCTCCGCACCTGACCGTGGCCAACCTGAAGTACAAGGCACGCGTCATGCGGGAACGGCAGCACCCGGAGTCGATCACAGCCCGGCACCAGAAATCGGTGGCCGACCGCAAGGTGGTCTTCGAGCCGGAGCCCGACGGGATGGCGTCGCTGTACTGGTTCGACTCGGCGGAGAAGGTGAAGGCCGGGTACGACCGCCTCACCGTGATGGGGATGAGCCTGCAGGGCCCGAACGAGACCCGCGCGTTGACGCAGCTGCGGGCGGACGTCTTCGAAGACCTCATCCTCGACGGGGTCACCGCCTCCGGGGTGGGCAAGGGAATCCGGGGCTCGGTGCACGTGACCGTCCCGGTGATGACGCTCCTCGGCCACTCCGAGGAACCCGGGCACCTCGAGGGATACGGACCGATCGACCCCGACACCGCACGCGAGATCGCGGCTCGGGCACCTCGAGGGATACGGACCGATCGACCCCGACACCGCACGCGAGATCGCGGCTCGGGCACCCGGCTTCATCCGAGTCCTGATCCACCCGGAGACGGGAGTGGTGCTCTCGGTCGGGCGCACCCGCTACAAGGTGCCGAAGGAACTGCGACGGTACCTCCGGGTGCGAGACGAAACCTGCCGGTGGCCGGGCTGCCGCCGGGCGGCGACACAGTGCGACATCGACCACACCCTCGACTGGCAGTTCGACGGGCTGACGGAGCACGACAACCTGGCGCATCTGTGTCCGGCCGACCATGCGCTGAAGTCAGAGACCCGGTGGACCTACATGCACCTGCCGGACGGCACGCTGAAGTGGACATCGCCGACCGGGCGCACGTTCATCAGTGAGCCGGCCACGGGCATCCGTGCGCCGGAGCGTCGACCGAAGCCGGGGCCGCATCCGGGGCCGCCGCCGAGGCCTTCATCTGACGCGAGGTCTCGGCCACCCGAAGCGGACGAGCCGCCACCGTTCTGATGTTCCACCGTTTTGATGCCCTGATGCTCGCAGCGTCGGACGCGCTCAGCGACCGACTCAGTGCGCGGCGTCGACGAATTTCAACCCGACGACGCACCCCACCAGGCCGAGGATGAGCACAATCTTCAGCAGGGAGGCCGGCTCGGCGCCGAAGACCATGGCGTAGAGCACGGTGAGCGCCGCGCCGATCCCGACCCAGACGGCATACGCGGTCCCGGTCGAGATGTCCCGCATGGCAAAGGCCAGCCCGCCCATGCTGAGCACGAGCGCCACCGCGAACACGACGGATGGCCACAGTCGGGTGAACCCGGCCGACTTACCGAGCGCCGTGGCCCAAACGGCTTCCAGGACCCCGGACACAATGAGGATGATCCACGACATGACAACAGCTCCCGTGGCCAGTCTTGTCGCGTGCCGGGTACTGAACCGTCGTCCGGAGCCGCGTCGCGCGGCCTCCGACCACCCTAGCCTCCGAGCCTGCGCGATCCCTGCGCAGACCTACACAAGCCCTACACGAGCCCTACCCCGCGAGCAGAGCCGCCTCGAACGCCACCCACGGCAGCATCGCGCACTTGACGCGGGCCGGGTAGCGGGAGACGCCGGCGAAGGCGGCAGCGTCACCGAGCACCTCCTCGTCGGGCTCGATCGTGCCGCGCGAGCGCAGCATCTCGCGGAAGGTATTCAGCACGGCCCGCGCGGTGGCGACGTTCTCGCCCCGCACGATGTCGTGCAGCACGGATGCCGAGGCCATCGAAATCGAGCATCCGTCGCCGGCCCAGGCGAACTCCTCGATCACGACATCGTCGGCAGGCTCGCCGGCCGACGCGGGCGAGCCCCCGGATTCACCGGCACGCCAGCCGATGCGCACGGTCACCTCGTCCCCGCAGGTCGTGTTCACCTGGTGCGACTCCGTCACGCGCAACCCGGAACCCGCACCGGCAGGAGAAGCAGCGCCAAGAGAAGCACCGGCAGCAGTCCCGGCTGCCTCGAGCGGTGGCAGCCCCTCCGCCGAGGCACCGTTCCGGGACTTGGCGTGGTCGAGGATGATCTGCTGGTAGAGCTGCTGCATGGCACTTTGGGTCATGACTTCACTCCGAAGAACGGGGCAACCTCGGCCAGGGTCGCCAGGAACCGGTCCACCTCGTCGGTGGTCGTGTACAGGTAGGTGCTCGCCCGCGTCGACGCGGTCACGCCGAGCCGGCGGTGCAGCGGCTGGGCGCAATGGTGCCCGACGCGCACCGCGATACCGGCCTCGTCGAGGTACTGACCGACATCGTGGGCGTGCACCCCGGCCAGGTCGAAACTGGCCAGACCAATGCGGTCGACTCCGGCCGGCGGCCCGAGCAGACGCACCCCGGGGATGCCGACGAGCCCAGCCACGAGGCGCTGCCCCAGTTGGGCCTCGCGCGCGGCGATGCGTTCCATCCCGGTCTCGGTCAGGTATTCCACCGCGGCGGCCAGGGCGATCGCCTGGGAGATGCGCTGGGTACCGGCCTCGAACCGCTGCGGCGGGGCGAGGAACTCGGCGGTGTGCATGTCCACGGTGGTGATCATGGATCCGCCGGTGAGGAACGGCGGCATGCCCGCGAGCAGCTCGGCCTTGCCGTAGAGCACACCGATGCCGGTCGGGCCGAGCATCTTGTGCCCGGAGAAGACGGCGAAGTCCACGTCGAGGGCGGCGACATCCACAGGCAGATGCGGCACCGACTGGCAGGCGTCCAGCAGCACCAGCGCGCCCACCGAGCGGGCCAGAGCTACGACCTCGGCGACCGGGTTGATCGTGCCCACCACGTTGGAGGCGTGCGTGAGCGCGAGCAGGCGGGTGCGGGCTCCGATGACTCCCGCCGCCGCGGCCAGGTCGAGCGTGCCGTCATCTAGAACCGGGATGAACCGCAGGGTCGCGCCGGTACGCAACGCGAGCTGCTGCCACGGAATCAGGTTGGCGTGGTGCTCCATCTCGGTGACGACGATCTCGTCGCCGGCGCCGAGTGAGAATCGTGTCGCCGCGGGGCCGCCGAGGCCGAGCGACGCGTTGGAAAAGGCGTAGGCGACGAGGTTGATGCCCTCGGTCGCGTTCGACGTCCAGACGATCTCGTCGGCCTTCGCCCCGATGAACGCGGCCACGGTCGCCCGGGCTGCCTCGAACGTCTCGGTGGCTCCGAACGCGAGCGTGTGGGCCCCGCGGTGCACGGCTGAATTGCGCTGCTCGTAGAACTCCTGCTCGGCCTCCATGACGCTGAGCGGGTTCTGCGAGGTAGCGCCCGAGTCGAGGTAATTGAGCGGATGCCCATTGACCAGTTGATCGAGGATCGGAAAGTCGTTGCGGATGCGGTCGACTTCCTCGTCCGTCAGCGGGCGAGCCATCGCACGGGTGGACGGTGAAGCGGAAGACGTCATATCATCCAGCGTATTCCCTCCCCCGGGCAATGCACACCGAACTCTGACAGGGGTTTCACGGCGAGGCAGACAGGTCGAGCCCGAACGTCAGGGCCCGGGTGAACTCGGCCTGCGGGTGCGCGAACACCGAACGGGTCGGCCCCTCCTCGATGATGCGCCCGCCCTGCAGCACAATCACCCGGTCGGCCAGCGCGAGGGCGTCGAGCGGGTCGTGGGTGACCAGGATGACGGACCGATCGAGCAGTACCCGGTGCAGCAACTGGCGCTGGGCGGGCACCGCCGCCACATCCAGCGCGGTCATGGGCTCGTCGAGCAGCAGCAGCCGCGGACTGGCCGCGAGAGCCCGGGCCACCGCGACCCGCTGGGCCTGGCCGCCGGACAGCATCCCGGGCCGCCGGTCGGCGAAGTCGGACACCTCGGCGGCGGCGAGCCACTCGTCGGCGAGAAGTCGTGACGCAGCCCGGGATTCCCCCGCGCTGCGCGGCCCGAACGCCACATTGTCGCGCACGTTCAGGTGCGGGAAGAGCAGCGGCTCCTGGGCGAGCAGCACCGTGCGTCGGGCGTGCGGCGGTGTGAAGATGCCCGGCCGCCTACCATCGGCACGGTCTGCACCGCCGGCACGGTCTGCACCGCCGGCCGCCAGATCGAAGAAGACCTGCCCGTCGAGGGTGGCCCGACCCGAATCGGGCCGCAGCAGACCCGCGCAGAGCTCGACGATGGTGGACTTGCCGGCCCCGTTGGAGCCGAGCAGCGCCACCGTCTCGCCCGGCGACACGGTGAAGGCGACCTCCAGTCCGCGCCGGCGCATCACGGCGGCCAGTTCGAAGGTCACGAGAGTCCGCGCGGCCGGTGGGTGGCGACCATCACGATCAGGGCGACGGCCACGAGGAGGAGAGCCAGGGCGACGGCCGCATCCGCATCCGTTTCCCGCTGTAGGTAGATCTCGAGCGGCAGCGTGCGGGTGACCCCCTGCAGGCTGCCGGCGAACGTGAGGGTCGCCCCGAACTCACCGAGCGCGCGCGCGAACGCGAGCACCGCGCCGGAGAGCAGACCGGGCAGCACCAGCGGTAGCGTCACCCGCCGGAAGACCGTGCCGGGGGTGGCGCCGAGCGTGGCGGCGACCGCCTCGAAGCGCGCGCCGGAGGCCCGCAGGGTCGCCTCCACGCTCAGCACCAGGAACGGCAGCGCCACGAAGGTCTGCGCGAGCACGACGGCGGTGGTCGAGAACGCGATCTGGATGCCGAGCACCTCGAAAGTCTCGCCGAGCAGGCCGCGGCGCCCGAAGGTCGACAGCAGGGCGATACCGCCCACAACGGGCGGCAGCACGAGCGGCAGCAGAACGACGGCGCGCACGAGGCGTTGTCCGGGAAACCGGCTGCGGGCCAGGCCGAGAGCCATCGGCACGCCGAACAGCAGGCAGAGCACGGTGCTCATCATGGCGGTGCGCAGGCTGAGCAGCAGCGCCGCGACCGCCGCTTCGGAGGTCACGAGCGCACCGAACCGGGACCAGTCAACGCGCAGGGTCATGCCCACGATCGGCAGCACGATGAACAGGACGCCGAGGGCAGCCACGAGGAGGGTCCAGCGGGGCACGCCGAGGGTGACCCGGCCGTCGTGGGGGCCGGTGTGGGAGTCGGAGCGACTCACCACCACCTCACGGCGCGCCAAAACCGGCCGCCCCAAGCACGGTCTGACCGGTCGCTCCGGTCACGAACCGGGTGAAGGCTGCCCCGAGCAGCGCCTGCTCACTGCCCGCCACGACGGCGATCGGGTATTCATTCACGGCCTGATCTGCCTCCGGCACCGGGATGCCGAGAACCGCGTCGCCGGCGGAGGTGACGTCGGTCACATAGACGAGCCCGGCATCCGCGTCGCCCGATGTGACCTTGCCGAGCACGCCGGTGACGGCGTTCTCTTCGCTCACCGGCGCGAGCCGGACGCCGGCCGCCGCCTCGAGGGCCGGCAGCGCGGTGCCGCACGGCACCTGCGGCGCGCAGACCACTACGTCCACATTCGGCGCGGCGAGGTCGGCGAAGGAATCGATGCCGGCCGGGTTGTCGGCGGGCACGGCGATCATGAGGGTGTTGGTGGCGAAGACCACCGGGACGCCGTCGAGGAGGCCGTCGCCGCTGAGCTTGGCCATGGTCCTGGCGTCCGCCGCCGCGAACACATCGGCAGGGGCGCCCTCCCGGATCTGGGTAACGAGGTCGGCCGATCCCCCGAAGTTGAGCGCGACCGTTACACCGGGATGGACGGCCTCGAACCGGTCGGCCAGCTCGGTGAAGGTCTCGGTGAGGGATGCCGCGGCGAACACGGTGAGCGTCTTGCCCTGCTCCGTAGACGCCCCGGTTGCCCCCGACGAGGCCCCGGCCGTTCCTGCGCAGCCGGCCAGCACGACGGATGCCGCCGCCAGCCCGACCGCGACGCGCACGCTCCACAATCGGGTCACGACTGGCCCTTCGGGGTTTCGACGATCACGGTGGTGGCCTTGACCACGGCCACGGCCACCGACCCCGGCACCAGGCCGAGGTCACGCACGGCCTCGGTGCTCATCAGGGACACCACCCGGTGGGGGCCGCACTGCAGCTCGACCTGGCTCATCACCGGATCGCTCACCACGCGGGTGACCAGCCCGACGAAACGGTTGCGGGCCGAGCTCGCCGTCGTGGACGGATCCGCGGGCGACAGCGCGTCCTCTCGGGCCAGCGCGGTCTCCCGGGCCAGATGGGCCAGGTCGGATCCGTCGACGACCATGCGTCCGGCGTCGTCGGTGCTCGCGGCGAGCGCCCCATTGTCGATCCAGCGCCGCAGGGTGTCGTCGCTGACCCCGAGGTATCCGGCGGCTTCCTTGATCCGTATCTGAGACATATTGAGCATCTTATTACCGCATCTGCGGAATAGACACCGGGAGGGGCGTGAACGCGGCTGCCGCAGTGGGGCAGGATGGAGCGCGTGACCGCCACAGCGAACCTTCCGTCGACTCCGTCCGAACCCACCGAACCCACCGAACCACGCGCACCGCGCGCACCGCGCCGCGCGCAGGTCATCGTCGCCTCCACCCGCGCCGCGGCCGGGGTCTACCCGGACCGCACCGGCCCCGTCCTCGATGCCTGGCTGCGAGAGCGCGGCTTCACGCTCGGCGAGCGCCGCGTCGTGCCCGACGGCGCCCCGGTCGGCGCTGCCCTGATCGAGGCCCTCGACGCTGGCATCGACCTTGTGATCACCACGGGCGGCACGGGCGTCAGCCCCCACGACCTCACCCCCGAGCAGACCCTCCCGCACCTCGACCGGCTGCTCCCCGGGCTGATGGAGGAATTCCGCCGCCGCGGCGCCGCATCCACCCCTCTGGCCGTCATCTCGCGCGGTCACGCCGGGATCGCCCGCGGGCGCACCCTGGTGATCAACCTCCCCGGCTCCCCCAACGGCGTGAAGGATGGACTGGGTCTCCTCGCCGACGTGCTCGACCACATCCTCGACCAGCTCCACGGTGTGGACCACTAGCTGGACTGGCCCCACTGGCCCCTCTGGCTCCACTAGCCCCACTAACCCCTCTGGTAGCCCCACTAACCCCTCTGGCTCCACTAGCCCCACTGGCTCCGGCCCGAACGTATTCGACGGAGATTCTGGTCAAATCGGCGCAAAACGCGCCTAAAATCCGCTTTTGGCTCAAAATCTCCGTCGAATTGGTTCGCCCCCGCCCTTCCGCGCACCCGTGCCCTGCGCGAAAACAGGGTGGCTCGCCGTGAGGATGCCGCGAGCGAGCGCGTCGACTCGCGGGGCGACACGGGCGAGTGGATAATTCAGGGTGTCGACCTGCACCAGAGCGGTCGAGTGAGGGAAACGATGGACCTCAACACCGTGTTCACGATCACCCCCGCCCGTCACCGGGGCGATCTCGCGCTCCTCGACGCCCAGGTGGCCCCGCTCGCGGGCGGCTCCGACCTGTTCGCCGACCCGCAGACGCACCTCACCGGGCTGGTCGACCTGCAGACCCTGGGCTGGCCCGCTCTGACCCTGACGACGGATGCCGGCACCCCGGACACCGGCCCAGGTGCCGTCACCGGCACGGATGCCCACACCGGCGAGCGCGCCACCGGCACCACCCCCGGCCTCGTCATCGCCGCCACCTGCACCATCGCCGAACTCTCCCGGCTGGCGGCCGCCCCCGGCTGGACCGCGCATCCGCTGATCTACCAGTGCTGCACCGCCCTCTACGGCTCATTCAAGATCTGGAACGTCGCCACCGTCGGCGGCAACCTCTGCGCCTCCCTGCCGGCCGGCCCGATGACCAGCCTGGCTGCCGCCCTCGACGCGGAGGTGCTGATCTGGCGTCGTGACGGCAGCGACGAACGGATGCCCGCAGCGTCCTTCGTCACCGGCAACACCACCAACGCGCTCCGCACCGGCGATGTGCTGCGGTCCATCCACGTGCCGACCTCTTCGCTGGCGGCCCGCACCGCATACCGCAAGATCGCCCTCTCCCCACTCGGCCGCTCCGGCGCCGTGCTGATCGGCCGGCTCGACCGCGCCGACCTCTCCGACAGCGACGACACGACCGCCCGCGACGCCAGCGACGGCACCGGCCGCTTCGTGCTCACCGTCACCGCCGGCACTGTGCGTCCGGTGCAACTGCGCTACGATTCCCTGCCCGACGCGGGCACACTCGCCCAGGACATCGCCGCCATCGACTGCTGGTTCACGGATGCCCACGGCGCCGCCGACTGGCGCCGCGCCGTGAGCGGCGTGCTCGGCGAGGAGATCCGAGCAGAGCTGGAACAGCAGCCCGAACCGAGACAAGAACCCGAACCGGCCGCGCGAGACCAGGCGGCACCCCGGGACGGAGACCGCTCATGAGATTCCAGATCAACGGCGAACCCGTCGACGCCTCCCCTGCCCCCGGGCAGTGCCTGCGCTCCTTCATCCGCGACCAGGAGCACTTCGAAGTCAAGAAGGGCTGCGACACCGGCGACTGCGGCGCCTGCTCCGTGCTGGTCGACGGCACTCCGGTGCACTCCTGCATCTACCCGGCGTTCCGGGCCGAGGGCACAGAGGTCACGACCGTGGCCGGGCTCGGCCTGCCCGGTGATCTGGCCCCGATCCAGCAGCGCTTCGTCGACGCCGCCGGGTTCCAATGCGGGTTCTGCACCGCCGGCATGATCGTGACCGCGTCCGCCCTGACCGAGACCGACCTTGACGACCTCCCCCGCCTGCTCAAGGGCAACCTGTGCCGCTGTACCGGCTACCGCGCCATCGAGGACGCCATCCGCGGCAGCCACACCCCCGTCAACGGCTCAGCCAGGTCAGACGGCTCCTGTCGCACCGACGCACCGGCACGCACCGGCCTGGGCCCGGTCGTCCAGACCGGACCGCGCCCCGGCACGGTCGGCACCTCCCTGGCGGCCCCGGCCAGCGAACGCGTGGTCAGCGGGCAGGAGCCGTACACCCTCGACGTCACGGTGCCCGGCCTCCTGCACCTCAGCGTGCTGCAGAGCACGCAGGCGCACGCGCGCATCCGTTCAATCCAAACCGAGGCAGCCGCGGCCCTGCCCGGGGTGCACGCCGTGCTCACCCACGCCGACTCCCCGGCCACCCTGTTCTCCACCGCCCGGCACGAGGACCGCCTCGACGACCCCGACGACACCCTCGTGCTCGATTCGGTCGTGCGGTTCCGCGGCCAGCGCGTCGCGGCCGTCGTCGCCGACACCCTCGCCATCGCCGAGGCCGCCTGCCGCCTGATCGAGATCGACTACGAGACGCTCCCGGCCGTCTTCGACCCGCACGCCGCTCTCCTGCCCGGCGCTCCCCTGGTGCACGGCGACAAGGATGCCACCGCGAGCCGGCTGGCCGACCCGACCCGCAACCTGGTGGCCGAGCTGCACGGCGAATACGGCGACATCGCGGCCGGCCTGGCCGGCGCCGCCCACAGCGTGAGCGGAACCTGGCAGACCCAACGGGTGGCGCATACCCATTTGGAGACGCACGCCACCATCGGCTGGCTGGAGCCCGGCACGGCAGACGCATCGGCAGGCGGCGACCGGCTCATCCTGCGCACCAGTTCCCAGGTGCCGTTCCTGGTGCACCGCGAGATCTGCCGCCTGTTCGCCCTCGACCCGGGGCGGCTGCGCGTGTTCACAGCCCGGGTCGGCGGCGGCTTCGGCGGCAAGCAGGAAATTTTGACCGAGGACATCGTCGCGCTCGCGGTGCTGAAGACCGGGCGCCCCGTGCAATACGAGTTCAGCCGTTCCGACGAGTTCACCCTCTCCCCGGCCCGTCACCCCATGCGCATCGACGTCACCCTCGGCGCCGACGACGCCGGCCGCCTCACCGCACTGAAGCTGGGTGTGCTCGCCGACACCGGCGCCTATGGCAACCACGGCCCCGGGGTGATGTTCCACGGCAGCTCCGAGTCGGTCAGCCTCTATCGGGTGCCCAACAAGCGGGTGGATGCCCGAAGCGTCTACACGAACAATCTCCCCTCGGGCGCCTTCCGCGGCTACGGCCTCGGCCAGGTGATCTTCGGCGTCGAGTCCGCACTCGACGAGCTCGCCCGCACCGTCGGCATCAACCCGTTCGACCTGCGCCGGCGAAACTCGGTCGGCCCGAACGACCCGCTCGTGGTCACCCACGTGGAGGGCGAGGACCTCATCTTCGGCAGCTACGGACTCGACCAGTGCTTCGACCTGGCCCAGACGGCCCTGGCCCGCGGCAACGGCGCCACCGTGCCGCTCGGCGAGCACTGGAAGGCCGGCGAGGGCATGGCCACCGCCATGATCGCGACCACCCCGCCGCGCGGGCACTACGCGCAGGCCTCGGTCACCCTCGAAAACGCGGTCCTCGAATCCCCCACCCGCTACACCGTCCGCGTCGGCACGGCCGAGTTCGGCAACGGCACCACCACGGTGCACGCGCAGCTCGCCGCCACGGCCCTGCACACGACTCCCGACCGGATCGAGATCCTGCAGTCCGACACGGATGCCATCGGCTACGACACCGGCGCGTTCGGCTCCGCGGGCGTCGTCATCGCCGGCAAGGCCGTGCTCGCGGCGGCGAACGACCTGGCCGACACGCTGCGGTCCGCCGCCACGGAGAGGCACCCGGAGATCCCCGCCGCCGCCTGGACCCTGGAACCCGACGGGCTGCGCAGCGGAGCGGTGTTCGTGACGCTGGCCGAACTGGCCGGGCAGGCATCCGTAACCGGGGCATCCGTGCCCGGGGCCTCCGCTCTCCGCGGTGTCGGCGCCGAAGACGGCGCCCGCCGCTCGGTGGCGTTCAACGTGCACGCGTTCCGGGTGGCCGTGAACACGCAGACCGGCGAGGTGCGCATTCTGCAGTCGATCCAGGCGGCGGATGCCGGGGTCGTGATGAACCCGGAGCAGTGCCGCGGCCAGATCGAGGGTGGGGTCGCGCAGGCGATCGGCACCGCGCTCTACGAGGAGGTCATCTTCGACGGGGCGGGCACCGTGACCACGAGCGTGCTGCGGAATTACCACATCCCGCAGCTCGCCGACCTGCCCGTGACCGAGGTGTACTTCGCGGACACGAGCGACGTGCTCGGCCCGTTCGGGGCGAAGTCGATGAGCGAGTCGCCCTACAACCCGGTGGCACCCGCCCTGGCGAACGCGGTGCGCGACGCCATCGGCATCCGTCCCACCGAACTGCCGATGTCGCGCGACCGGATCTGGCGGCTGCTGCACCCCGTTCGCTCCTGAACGGGGTGCGATCCGCGGGTTACCGCTTCTTCGCCGTCCGCTCCTGCGCGTCGACGAGCACCGCGACCGTGCGGGCGGGAACCGTTACCGTGCCGGTCGCCGCGTCCCAGGTCGTCGACTTGACGAGCGCATCCGTCCCGGCGGCCTGGATGCCGCTGAGGGCGTAGCCGCGCCGGGCCAACTCGCTGAGCAGAACCGTCTGAGGTTCGGGGCTGGCGTTGAAGAGCACCAGCAGGCCGTCCAGTTTCTTGTCGACGTCGCCTCCCACCGTGTCGTCGACGCTCATCGCGATGACGCCGGGGGTGGCGTCCGGTCCGCTGGCCGGGAAGGTCAGCTTCTGGTTGATCAGCTTCGCATCGCCGAGCCGGAACAGTTCGGTCGACTGCTTGAGGCGCAGCAGGTCCTGGGCCTGGGCCGACGCGAAGCTGATGTCGTCCGGCGTCGGCTTGAGGGCCGGGTCCTCGAGCAGCGGGCGCATGATGGCCCACTTGTCCTCGTTGGCGGCCGCTGACGGCAGACCGACGCCGAAGTTGCTGGTCTGGCCGGTCCAGTCGATGCGGTTGAACCAGTCGCCCGAGTTGTAGCTGTCGCGGTCGAGCGACTTCGAGCGCAGCAGGTCGGTTCCGGCGTGCCAGAGCGATGGCGCCTGCGACAGGGTCGCGGTGGCAAGAGACAGGGTGTTCATGCGCACCCGGTCACTCATCCCGGTGTCGGCCGGCAGCTTGAGGGCGAGCAGGTCGTAGAGCGTCTCGTTGTCGTGCGCGTCGACGTAGTTGATCACCTCGTCCGGCTGGTCCGCATACCCGGCCGGCGACCCGTTGTAGTCGAGTTCGTCGCCGCGCTTCACCGTGCCGTCGCTGGTGACGAAGCTGAAGTCGCGCAGGTTCGCGGCCAGGCCGAGCCGCACCAGGTCGCTGGCCTGCCCGAGCCGGGCGAGCGCCTGCTCGGGGGTGCCGTTGATCGCCACGCCGTTGGGATCGGTGCCGAGCCCGGTGCCGAAGCCCTGCTGCTGCACGGTGCTGCCGTCGACGGGGCTGCCGCCATGCACCGCGTCGCGCAGCCGGTCGTTGAACGTGCCGATGCCGGTTCCGCCCAGCTGGCCCTGCGTCGCCTGCTCGAACAGGGCGTTGTTCGCGACCTCGCCGAAGTTCCAGCCCTCACCGTAGAGGTAGATCGCCTGGCCGTTCACGCCGTCCTTTTTCAGGGTGAGCGCGTCGAGGGCATCCCGCACGGCCAGCAGGTTGGCCTTCGAGTGGTGGCCCATCAGGTCGAACCGGAACCCGTCCACGCGGTACTCCTTCGCCCAGAGCACGACGGAGTCGACCATGAGCTTCTGGGCCAGTTCGTGCTCGGTGGCGATGTTCTGGCAGCAGGTGGAGGTCTCGACGGAGCCTTGCGGGTTGAGACGGTGGTAGTAACCGGGCACGACCTGGTCGAGCACCGATTTCTCCCCCTGGCCGCTCTGCGCGGTGTGGTTGAACACCTCGTCGAGTACGACCTGCAGGCCGTCCTCGTGCAGGGCCCCCACCATGCCGCGGAACTCGGCCACCCGGGCGCCGCCGTGGGCGTTCACCGCGTAGGACCCCTCCGGCGCCGAGAAGTGGAACGGGTCGTAGCCCCAGTTGAAGCCATCCTGGTCCCTGATCGCCTGGATGCACGCCTGCTGGCCCGGCGAGGCCGGTCCGAAGGAGGCCAGGTCGCAGGCCGGAACGGCCTGGAGGGCGCGGTCTTCCTGGATCGTGGCGATGTCGAAGGTCGGCAGCAGGTGCACGGTGTTGAGCCCGGCAGCCGCCAGCTCGGACAGATGCCGGGTTCCCGCGCTGTCGACCCCGAACGCGCCGTAGGTGCCGCGGAGCTCTTCCGGCACGGTGTCGTCGGAGATCGAGAAGTCGCGCACGTGCAGTTCGTAGATCGACCGGTCCACGGCCTTCTCGATGACCGGCGCCTTCGCTTTCTCCCACGCCTTGGGGCGGTAAGCCTTATCGGCCAGGTCGATGAGCACCGACCGGGTGGAGTTCTGCGTCAGGGCGACCGAGTACGGGTCGGTGACCTGGTTCACCTCGATCTTCCCCGTCGTCGGCGCGAACACCGTGACCTCGAAGACGAAGGATGCGCCGGTCCAGTTCTTGGCGCCGGTCGCGGTCCACGTGCCGTCATCCTGGCGCGTCAACGCGATGCGCTCCGGGTCGGCCGTGTCGCCCGCCGTCCAGACGAGCGCGTCGACGTTCTGCGCCGTGGGAGCCCAGACCGCGATCGTGGGCCGCTTCTTGGACCAGGTGACGCCGAGCGTCCGGTCCGCTGCGGCATCCGCGTAGAGGTCGTCGAGCACGCCGGGCAGTTGCACGCCCGTGAACGCGGTGAGGATGCCTGTGGTGTCGTCGGTGTCGGTGCCGGTGTCGGTGCCGGACTGGGCCACCGCCAGCTGGGTGGTCAGCAGCCGTTCCAGCTCCACCCGGTCCACACCGACCGGGCGCAGGGCCACGGACCCGGCGAGGGCCGGGAAACGCGCTTTCTCCGCGTCGGAGAGACCGGCCGGGTCGTACTCGAGGGCGACCGTGTCACCGCCGGTCACCGCTCCGTCGACGACCGCCAGGTCGGCGGCCGACGAGGAGTGCAGCGTGTAACCGAGCGCGGCCGGGTCGGCATTCACGGGCAGCAGGTCACGCGGCCAGGCGAGGGTCTTCTCGCTCACCCAGTGCGCGCGCTGCGCTCCGGTGCCGGCCAGCGGCGGGTCGGTCACCGTGATCGTGAGCACGTGGGCGGCGAGGTCGTAGCTGAACAGGGTTTCCTTGCCCTCGGTGGCCGTGAACGACAGGTTCGCTCCGTTCGGCACGCCGTCGGCGCCATAGTTCTCGTCCCAGCCGAGGTTGTGCGCGACCTTCGCCTCGTACGAGCCGGTCGGCAGGGTGTTCGAACTCAGGGTGAGGATGCCGTCGCCGTCCACGTCCTGCAGCCAGGTTGCGAGGCAGTCCGGTTTCCAGTCTCCGGGGCAACCGGCCTCCTCTTGGAAGGAACCGGCCGCGACGACGATATCGCCCTCGGCCGTGCCCTGAAAGAAGTTGTTGCGCGGGTCGAAGTAGAACGTGACCGGGCCGCCGTCGGTCGTGTAGCTCACGTTGTCGCCGCCGGGAACCCCGCCGGAACCGTAGTTGAGGTCCCAGGAGCCGTTGACGGCGATCTTGTACTCGTAGTCGCCGGCCGGAAGGTCGAAGGTGCCGGCGTAGATGCCGTCGGCCCGGAGGGTCAGTTTCGCGGCCTCACAGCCGGGCTGCCAGTCCCCGGCACAACCCATCTCGGAGTTGTGACTACCGGCCACCGTGACCAGGTCGATCGCGGCGTCGGGCGTGCCGGTATCGGCGAGCGAAACCGTGTTGCCCACGGAGGCGAAGCTGGACGCGGCGGCCCGCTGGCCGGCGGCATCCGTGGAGACGGCGCGGTATTCGACCAGGGTGCCCGTGGCGAGGCCGGCGGTGTCGTGGAAGACCCGCGGAGTGGTGTCTTCGGCGGTGCCGAGGCTGGTCCACGCAGTGTCACCCACGACCCGCCAGGCGAAGCCGGTCTCCTGCCAGGTCCCGTCGTCGACGGTGGCCCCGACGGGTGAGACGCCGGTGACGCCGGCTCCGGCTGCCGGGGCGGCGACCGTGATCGCGGCGGCCGCGGCCGGAGCGCTGACGGGTCGGTCGGCCACGAGCACGACCGAGCCGCGGGCCGGCACGGTGACGGCCAGATCCCCGGTGTCGCCGGATACCGCGGAAGCGGTGTCGCCGAACAGCACCGAGTAGGACGCACCATTGGTGAGGGTGGGGATCGTCACGGCTTTCGCCGCGGCCGAGTTGTTGACGGCGACGAGGTGTTCGATCTTCTCCGTGCGGTCGACCCGGCTGAACGCGTAGACGCCCGCCCCGGTGTCGGCGTAGCGCTCGATCTGGGCGCCCGTCGCGAGGGCCGGGTGGTCGCTCCGCAGCGCGGAGAGCTCAGCGATCCGACTGTAGAGCGGCGCATCCGTCCCGAACCGGTCGATCGAACCGGCGGTCTCGCCGGTGATCAGCGGCTGGTTCGCGTACTCGGGCACCTGGCTGGCGAACAGCGACTGGCGGGCGTCCTTGTCGCCGCCCGCGCCCATGAAACCCTGCTCGTCGCCGTAGTAGACCACCGGCTGGCCGCGGGTCAGGAACATGAGCTCGTGGGCGAGCACGTCGCGGGCAAGCGGGTCATCGGTGTTCTTCAGGAAGTAGCCGATCCGGCCCATGTCGTGGTTGCCGAGGAAGGTCGGCAGCGCGGAGGCGTTGGAGTCGGGAGTCGTGTAGAGGTCGTCGGAGGCGAACAGCTGGCTGAGCCCCTTCGCGGAGTTGCCGGCGGCGAAGCTGGTCGCCTGAGACTGGAATCCGAAGTCGAGCACCGAGTTGAGGTCGGTCTTGCGCACGTACGGGGACGTCTTCGCGGCATCCGCGTCGTAGACCTCACCGAACATGAAGAAGTCGGGCTTGCCCGCGGCGTGCGCGTAGTCGAGCACCTGCGTGGACCACGTGTCCCAGAACTCCAGGTTGACGTGCTTGACCGTGTCGATGCGGAAGCCGTCGATACCGAGGTCGACCCAGTCCGTGTATACGTCGACGAAGCCGTTCACGACGGCCGGGTTCTCGGTCATCAGGTCGTCGAGGCCGGAGAAGTCGCCGTCGAGGTTGCTCTCACCCTCGAAGGTCGAATCTCCCCGGTTGTGGTAAAGCGTCGGGTCGTTCAGCCAGGCCGGCACCTTGGCCGTGGCGTCGGCGGCCGCGACGAACGGCGTGTAGGGGAAGGATGTCCCGTCGAGGGTCGGGAATTCGTCGGTCCCCGCGTAGTCGGCCGGGTCGAAGGGCTCGCCGGCCGCGGTCGTGTAGGGCGACGTCGCCTTGTCGATGTAGGAGTACTGCTTCTCCTCGTTGTCGATGACGTCGGCGGTGTGGTTGGTGATGATGTCGAAGTACACCTTGATGCCGCGGGCGTGCGCGTCGTCGATGAGCGCCTTGAGCTCGGCGTTGGTGCCGAGGTGCGGGTCGATCTGGGTGAAGTCGGTGATCCAGTAGCCGTGGTAGCCCGCGGACGCGTTCGCGCCCTCGCCCTGCACGGCCCGGTTCTTGAAGGACGGCGTGAGCCAGAGGGCGCTCGTGCCGAGACCCTCGATGTAGTCGAGCTGGGAACGGAGCCCGGCGAGGTCGCCGCCGTTGTAGAAGCCCTTGTTCGCGGGGTCGTAGCCGGATACCAGTGGGTCGTCGCCGAGGCCGGCGGTGTTGTTGGCCGGGTCGGCGTCCTTGAACCGGTCGGTCATCACGAAGTAGAACTGCTCGTCGCTGCCGGGCTGGCGGATGGGCGCGGCCGCCACGGCCTCGTCCTCCGCGGAGTAGGCACCGGCCAGGGAGAGTACCTCGAGGCCGACGCGCTTCCGGCCGAGGTCGAAGGTGAAGCTCATTCGGCTTTCACCGGCGATGGTCAGCGGGATGTTGTCGGCGCCACCGTCCAGCCCGTAGGTCTCGTCCCACGCGTCGTTGAGGGCGACCTTGTAGTCGTAGCTGCCGGCCGGCACCGTGAACTCGGCGGACCAGACCCCGTCGACGCCCGTCGGGGCCAGCTCGGTGGACTCGCAGGCCGGCTGCCAGTCCTCCGTGCAGCCCAACTCGCTCTGCAGGCTGCCGACCAGGGCGACCGTCGGGGTGGCGGCGGCCGCGGACACCTCGGAGAAGGCGAGACCGGAGAGAACGATCGCGCCGGCTCCGATCGTGGCCACAATGCGGCGGATGGCCGGGCGGCGTGTAGCGGTGCGTTTCGTCAACAGTGACTCCCCCTGTCTCGCGCCCGGTGGCGCTGAGAACAACAGATGTGACGCTACTCCGTCGCGTACCGCTTATGCAAGCGTTTGCTGCAAGCGTTTACTTGATCGCGCGGCGGTCGAGCCTGACGACCCCCAATACACTGAACGAGTCCGGTGGAAACGAGTCCAGTGGAAGAGAACGACGAACAGAGAACGGGCTCTCACGTGACACCGTCCAGCCGGGTCTACCGCGGCCACATCTTCCACATTGCCGGCTCCCCCACCGTGGCCGCCGCGCACCGGCACCTCGTGTCCCTGCCCGACGGCGTCCTGGTGACCACCGACACGGGCCGGATCGCCTGGGTGGGCTCATTCGTCGACCTCCCTGCCGTCTACGAAACCCTGGCGGTCACCGACAACCGGGGCGGTTTCATCCTGCCCGGCTTCGTCGACACCCACGTGCACTTCCCGCAGACCTATTCCACGGATTCCTATGGCGGCGGCCAGCTGCTCGAGTGGCTGGACAACTGCGTCTTCCCGGCCGAGGCTCGCCTGGCCGACCCCGGGTTCGGCGAGCAGATCGCCCGGGACTTCACCCGTCGCCGCGTCGCCGCGGGCACGACCAGCGCCCTGGTCTTCGGCTCCGCGTTCCCTCCCGCGCAGGACGCCCTGTTCGAGGAGTCGCACCGGGCCGGACTGCGCCTGGTCAGCGGACGCGGAATCCAGACGGTCGGTTCGAAGCCCTCGCAGGCGCTGCTCACGAGCGAGGCCAGGGCCCTGGAGCTTGTGACGGATGAGATCGCCCGCTGGCACGCGGTCGACACCGGCGACGCCGCCACCGCGCTGCTTCAGGTGGCGGTGGTGCCGCGATTCAGCCTCTCCGTCACCCCCACGACCCTGGCGGGGCTCGGCGAGCTCTACGACGCGGTGCGCGGCCAGGGGGTCTACTTCCACAGCCACCTGAACGAGAACAACCGGTCCGGCACGGGCGAGATCGAGGCCGTGAAGTCGGTCTACCAGGTCGACACCTACCTCGACACCTACGACGGCCGGTTCCTGCCGGGTTCGGCGCGAGGCGGGTCGAGCCTGCTGGGGCGGCGCAGCATCCTCGCCCACGCCGTGCACTGCGAGAACAGCGAGCTGGCTCGCCTGGCCGAGACGGGAACGAGCGTGGCGCACTGCCCCACGTCGCAGCAGTTCCTGGGATCGGGCACCATGCCGTGGCTGCGCACGACGTCGTTCGGCGTGAATGTGGCGATCGGGTCGGATGTCGGCGCGGGCGACGAATGGCTCATCTCCCGGGTGCTCAACGACTGTTTCAAGGTGCACCTCTCCGAGCCCGGAGAGGCGGGCCTGTCGCTGGATCCGGCCGCCCTGCTCTTCACCGGCACCCTGGCCGGCGCGCGCGCACTCGACATGGAGGCCCGGTTCGGCAACTTCGACGTGGGCAAGGACGCCGACTTCCTCCTGATCGAGCCGGACCGCTGGGAGCCCCTTGCCACGGTGCTCGAGCGCGGCATCCGGGCCGACGACGAGGAGATGGCCACCGACCAGACCCTCTTCGCGCTTCTGCTGGCCCTCCGCCAGCCCGCGATCGCCGGCGTCTTCGTGCGCGGCCGCCGGGTGCTCGCCCCGACCGGTGGTTGAGCCGCCCGGCGATTGAGCCGCCCGGCGATTGAGCCGCCCGGCGATTGAGCCGCCCTCCCGCCTTCCAGTCCCACCCTCAATCCCGCCCTGGCCGAACGAATTCGACGGAGATTTTACTTAGAACCGGCCCCGAGCATCCATTTGGGCGCGAAATCGGTGAAATCTCCGTCGAATTCGTCAGGGGTTGGTGGGCTAAAGGGCTGAGAATCGTGCGGGCCGTGCCCGACCGACCTCCACACCCGTGCCCATACCCGCACCGCCCTACGATGGCAGGCATGGCCACTTCCTCCGCACCAATCGCCGGCCTCGTGCTCGCAGCCGGCGCCGGCTCCCGTTACGGCATGCCGAAGGCACTTGCGCGGGGCGACGACGGCATCCCCTGGCTGGTGCGCACGATCCGCACGCTCACGGATGCCGGCTGCTCACCGGTGATCGTCGTGCTCGGCGCCGAAACCGCAGAAGTCCGGGCACTGCTCCACCAATTCGGCATGACCCCGTCGGTCATCCTCACGCAGGCTGAAGACTGGGCAGAGGGACTCTCCGCGTCCCTGCGGGCGGGCCTGCGACAAGCCACCGAGCTGCAGGCCACCGAGCTCCTGCCTGCTCCGGTCGCCGTGGCGATCGTCCCGGTCGATATCCCGGGTCTGCTGCCCGGCACGGTCGCACGACTGATCGGCACCCTGCCCATCGACACCCTGCCCGGTGACACCGTGCCCGGTGCCACGGATGCCGACGCGAACCCCGTCGGCCCGCTCACGCTCCGGCAGGCCGGCTTCGACGCCCGCCCGGGACACCCGGTGGTGATCGGGCGAGCACACTGGGGCGCGCTCATCGACTCCGCCACCGGCGACACCGGCGCACGTCCCTACCTGCAGTCTCACAACACCCGGCTGGTCGATTGCGCCGACCTCGAGACCGGGCTCGACGTCGACACGCGCGATTGAGCACCGAAACCGCACCGCACCACGCCCCCGGACACCGGCCACACCGGGTTGGAATTGCCCCCCCTCCGTGTGAGGCTTAACCCGTGCCGAAGACTGACGAACGACTCGATCTGCGAGACGCCGTGTCCCTCGATCGCCCCTGGATCACCATCGTCTGGGACGACCCGGTGAACCTGATGTCCTACGTCTCCTACGTGTTCCGCAGCTACTTCGGCATCTCCGCCTTGGAGTCCGAGCGCCTCATGCTGCAGGTGCACAACGACGGGAAGGCCGTCGTCGCTTCCGGCAACCGGGAAGCAATGGAACGCCACGTCGAAGCCATGCACGGCTACGGGCTGTGGGCCACCCTCGCCAAGGCCGACGCGTGATGCAGTTCATGACGGGCAGCGAGAACGCCGGCAGCGTGACCGCCCGGTTCGAACCCGTCGAGATCGGCCTGTTGCGCCTGGCCGCGAGCCAGCTGATTGACCTGCTGGAGGGCGCCGAAACCCACGCACTCGGCACATCCGGTGACCCGGCCCTGCGTCGGCTGCTGCCGGATGCCTACGCCGATGACCCCGAGGCCGCCGCGGAATTCCGCCGGTTCACCGCCGATGACCTGCTCGAGCGCAAGGTGCGGAACGCCCGGTGCATGCTTGCGACGCTCGGCGAGGAACCGCTCGCCGACATCGCCGACGAACCGAACGACGCCGAGCTACCTGCGACCGCCGACGCGGCCGCATCCGCCGAGGCGCCCGTGATTATCGACCTCGACGCCGACGACGTGCAGTCCTGGCTGCGCACGCTCACCGACCTGCGCCTCACCCTTGCCGAACGCCTCGAGATCGGGCCCGACGGGGTGCCGGCGCGGAGCGCCGACGCGGCACCGTTCCTGAACGACATCTACGACTGGTTCGGTATGGTGCAGGAATCCCTGGTCTACGCGATCGACGTCTGACCCCCCGGATACTCGCAACCTACAGCTCGACCGGCACCGCCAGCAGCGCCGCGTACGCGCGCTTGGGCCCGGCACCGCCCTGCAGCGAGGAACTCAACCGATCCAGGCTTCGCCGGGCGTCCCCGTCGAGCGCGAGCAGTTCGGCTATTCCGGCCCGAAGCTCCTCAACCGTAGCCGTGTTGGGCGCGAGGGACAGCCCGAATCCGGCCGCTTCGACCGCGGCGGCCCCGGCGAACTGGTCGGTGGAGAAGGGCAGCAGCAGCAGTGGCACCCCCGAGGTCATCGCCTCGGTGACGCTGTTGTTGCCGCCGTGCGACACCGCCAGAGCCGAGCGCGCCAGCACGGTGACCTGCGGCAGGAACGCGCGCACGAGCCAGGAGTCGGGGATCGGCCCGAGTTCCGCGGGGTCGGTGGCACCGGTGGCGACGGCCACCCGCACGTCGAGTGCGGCAAGCGCCTCGGCCACCCGGGCGAGAACATCCCCGCGCACCGACAGGAAGCTGCCGAAACTGACATAGACGATGGGCCGGTCACTGTCGGCGGCGAGCCAGGCGTTCACCTCGTCGTCGGCGGCCTCGTTGCGCACGGCGGAGCCGAGGAACGCGTGCGCCGGCAGCAACTCGCCACGTGCGGCGTCGTGCAGCTCGGCCGGATAATTGAGCAGCAGGATGTCTCCGGACTCCATGAACGCATCCGGGCTCGGCAGCGCGGCCGGGTCGAGAACCCGCAGGGCGTCGTTCCACTGGGTGGTGAACGCATCCCGCACGCTCTCGCAGATCGTCAGGAGTGCGCCGAGGTCGTCGCTGTCGGGCGCGAAGGCGAGCGGCCACTCCGGCGGGAAACCGTAGACCTCCGCGCCCACGGGCAGCGCCGACGGGTGACCGAGCACCACATCGGCGTGACGGATGCCCGCACTCACCAAAGCGAGGCGCGCACTGAACGCCAGGTGATCGACGATCACGTGGTCGGGTTGCACCTCGGCCACGATGAGCTGTACCGCGCGGGCCACCTCCACCGGGTTCCAGAGCAGGTCGCTGCTGCGTGCCTTGGCCTGGAAACAGAGCGTTTCCACCATTCCGAGCCGGGTGGCGTCGAAGAACCCGCGGAGCGCGTCGTCCTCGCCCGTCGGCTGTTCCTCGGCGCGGATCGTGCCGGGGTTCGAGCCGCGGCCCAGTTGCAGGTGTATGCGCTCGAATCCGAACGCGGCCACGATGTCGGCAGTGGCCGAACCGCTGGCCACCACGACGCGTTCGCCGGCCTCCAGCCACGCGGTGCCCAGAGTGGCCAGCGGGAACAGGTGGGAGGCGTAGTCCGGGCTGATGATCAGCAGCGTCATGAAACGCTCACCAGGTACGCGCCCGACTCGTTCGTGTCGGCGACGTCGCGGTAGACCCGGGTCAGCGTCTCAGCCATGGCCTGGATCGTGAAGGAACGCGACACCATTTCCCCGGCCCGGTCCGCGTACTCCGGTCCGAGGGGGCCGGCAGCCAACTCGAGTGCAGCGATGATCCCGCCCGCCAGGGCCGTTTGGTTGCCGGTGTCGACGAGGAAACCCGTCACTGCGTGCTCCACATAGGTGGCCGGGCCGCCGGAATTCGGGGCGACGACGGTGAGCCCGGTCGCCATGGCCTCAAGCAGGGCGATGCCGAATTCTTCCTTCATGCTCGCGCAGACATACGCCCCATTGGGGGCCGCCAGTCCGGGCCGGCCGTACCGGGCCGCGGCCAGCCAGTGCGCCACGGTGTCGTTGGTGCGGTGCCCGGCGAGCAGTAGGCCCTGGTCGGCCGCATTGGCGAGGTCGACGACCGCGGCCATCTGGTCCAGCTGGCTTTTCTCGTCGAGGGAGGGAGAATTCAGGTCCCCGCCGAGGATGAGCAGGTTGCAGCGGGCGCGCAGGTTGGCATCCGCAGCCCACGCCTGAACCAGGGCAGCCATGCCCTTGACGCGGTGCAGGCGTCCGACGGTGACGGCGAGCGGAAGCCCGCGCCGGCTCGGCGGGAGGGTGGTGAGCAGGTCGTCCAGTTCAGCTAGCGCCGCTGCGCCCGCCGCGCCCGCCGCGCTGGTCACGCCGGTCGCGCCGGTCGCGTGCGCGGCGGGCGGGT